>JBDHXS010000395.1:0-6596 GCA_039810845.1 Runella sp.
TTACCTGGAAGCAATTATCGAATGCGTGTTGTTGTTGTAGGAAATCCAGCCATTACTACTGTACCTACTTCTCCTTTCTTTTTAGGGCGACTTCCTACGGCTACCATTAGTGGGGGAAGTACTTTTCCCATCATACCAGGTGAAGAAGTTTTCTTGGTGATTCAATTTAGTGGAGATGCTCCTTGGAGTTATGTTTTGTCTGATAATACAACTGGAAATACTGCTACCACTCCCGTCATTTTAACCGTTGCTCCGCTTTTACCTACTACCTACACCTTAAAATCTGTTAGTAATACTTGTGGCGTAGGAACGGTATCAGGCAGTGTTACGGCTAATGTCATCATTACGAGCATTGAACAGCTTTTGGAAGATAAACTTTCTCTTTTTCCTAATCCAATCACAGAACGGATGAATGTGAAAATTTCACTTCCAGCGGCTTCTGAGTGGCAATTGATAGACCTTCAAGGTCAGCTTTGGTACAGCCGTCGTTGGGTTGGAGTTTTTGATAAAGAGATAATTAATACAACTTCTCTTCCCAGCGGTACATATATTTTTCGAGTAAAAGTGGGAACAAAGTGGCTTAGTAAGAAACTCATTAAACAATAGGGGCAGATGCAGAGTCTGCCCCTATACTCTTACCTCTTATGACTGATGTTCTTTCCGAAGTAAATCATTCACTGTCTTCACAGGATTGAATGTAATCAGCGGTACTTCTACAAACACTGTATTCCAATCTGACATGGAGCCATTCCAAAGACCAGGCAATTCTTGCGCTTTGAGTGCCTTACCATCTTTTGATTTTTCCGTAATAAAACCTGTGTTTGAATCACGGTATTTCATTAAGTCAAACTTTTTGCCTTTATAGCCGCGCAATGAGCAAACCAAATCAACGGGGTTGAAGTGGGTGGCAGTATCAAATAATGCCTTCTGAGAAGCGTCTGACATATCTATCTGTGCCGATTCTACCACTTGTAAGGAAGTTGTACCGTCTGCGTTAGCAGCCCAAAAAGGTCCTCCACCAGGCTCTCCTACGTTTTGTACCATACCGCAAAGACGTACAGGGCGGTCAAGTTTTGTCGTGAAATAGACCAATTTTTCGGAAAGTGAAAGCGTTTCAAACCCTTCAGCTGGCAATGTAAATAGTGTTTTTTCATAAAAAACGGTAAGTTCATCTACCAACTGTTCATCTTTCTCGCCACCTTCAAGACGAGCCTGAAAATCAAATATTTGCTGACGGTATTTTAGCAACAATGCACCCAGTGCTTTTTTATAGGCAATGGTTGTTTCTTTCAAACTATCGGGTACTACATTGTCAATGTTTTTGATAAATACGACATCTCCATCTTGGTCATCAAGATTGGCGAGCAAGGCTCCATGACCTGCGGGACGGAACAGTAAGCTTCCGTCGGCATTACGAAAAGGAGAGTTATCTATATTAACAGAAATAGTATCTGTCGCAGGTTTTTGTTCCGAAAAACTCACCTCATATACAACTCCAAATGTATCTTCAAATTGAGGTTTTACAACATCAATCAGCGCTTCAAAACGGCTGCGATGCTCAGGGGAAACGGTAAAATGCAATGCCACTTTTCCATCGGAATTAGCATACTTAGTTCCCTCCACAAAATGCTCCTCTACGGGCGTTCTAGCTCCTTCTGGATAGTCATGAAACTTTAACAAGCCCTTTGGTAAATTGCCATAATCAAGCCCTTTGGTACTTAGTAAATAATCTGCAATCAGTTGATATTCACCATTTGAGATAGCAATTTCGATATCTATACCGTCCTTTGATAAAGCCGATTTTAAATCTTCAAAAAAGGCAAAATCACGGATACGTTCGCTAAATTCTGGAATAGATTTGTCGCTTTTTCCTTCATCTTTAAAGGCAAATAACGATTTGAACATACGTGTAGCAGCTCCTGAGGCAGGAACAAACTTGAGCAGAGAAACGCTACTGGATTGAGCATCAAACGCACTGACCAACGCCTCCAATTCCTCTTCTTCAAAGCGAACAATCCCATCACCTATGGTGGCTGCTTTCAGCACTTTCAAGTATGGAAATCCAGCTACAAAGTGATTTATTTGTTGCTGAATGGTCTCAAGAGGGATACCCTGCTTGGCAATCTGGTGGAGGTCTTTCTCGGTAAACATAGGTTGAATAGAATTACGATTGGTTTTTGGAATCTCTTGTTTTATGACATTTATTGGGCTTTGTTGCATGGCTCGCATTCAAAAGAGGTTAATGCAAATACATATACAAAAACCGAGTTTTTACCTGTCAAGTAAGCCTATTTTGGGGTACTTAACCATTCTCAGTATTGTACAAATCCTATTTGTCATTGTATTTTTTAGTTATTCAACATCCATGCAACAAAGCCCATTTATTGTATAAAAATAGATAAGCAAAGAAACGTAAAAACTTAAACGGATTTAGGATGTAAACTATAAAATATTTGTTAATCCACTTACCGTTTGATAAAAAAACCATTTACAAATGATTTTCCGTCGTAACTTTGTATAAAAAAGCACTGTAAGCATGCCTATCCCACCCGAAATATCGAAACAAGTTGTTATCGTTCCTTGCGCTATTTTCGAGAAGGACGGGCAGATTCTTGCTGCCCAGCGCAACAGCAATATGTCGCTACCGCTTAAATGGGAATTCCCTGGAGGAAAAGTAGATGAAGGCGAAACAGAAATAGAGGCTCTCCACCGAGAAATTATGGAAGAATTAAGTGTTGAGATTGAGATAGGAACGCGTCTTTCTCCTACTTTTAAAGAAGATACTCATCGCATTATTTGCCTTGTCCCTTATATCTGTCGTGTTATAAGTTTTCCTATCATTTTGACCGAACACTTACAGTACAAATGGGTACGATGGGATGAAATATATAGTTTGGATTGGGCAGAAGCTGATTTAGGTGTTATTGCGACTTACTCTAACTACTTAGAATCTCGTAAGTTGCGTCGAAATAAGTGCAAAATTACTGCTTAATTATTTTTCGAACTGTCGCTTTACCTTCTCCCGATGCTATTCGTAAGGCATAAGCTCCAATAGGCAAATCCGTGAGGTCTATCTCAAAATGATTTCGTTGGCTTTTTCTTAGATTACCTTTTCTTACAATTCTTCCTGATGCGTCAATCAAATCCCAATCAAAGGTTTGACTGCGTAATGCTTTGATTTCGATAGTAATTTTCGTTTGGGCTGGATTGGGGAATATTTTGATTGCAGCCTCTTCTTCTTCCAAACCTGTCACAATTACATTTACGCGTGCGCTACCAGTTACAGTACCATTTCCACATACATTTGAAACTGATTTTAGCGTATAAGTAGTTAATAAATCGGGATTGACTACGATAGTATGAGAAGGCGTAGAAACGGTATTGGTGGAGTTGTCTGAAAGAGTGTAAGTCCAAGGAGACTGGCCTTCAAAGCGCAATTTAAGTGTTGCGGGTTCTCCTAACTTAATGATAGTATCGCCACTTAGTATAGCTTTAGCCCGTTGTTTTAGCGATAGTGTTGTCGTAGGTGTAAAGTAAGAAGTAACATTTTGTGCAGGAAAAACCCGAATTTGATAGTTACCATTGAAAACAATATCGGTTGGAATGGCAGCTTTTATTGGACTTTGTGCCGCTGAACCAATTATTCGGGGAGTAGAAAAATTACCATCTTTATCAGACAATTGCGCCTCATAATTGACAGAATTCTCAAATGTACCTGTAACGCTAAAAAATAAATCGAATTGGGTTTCGTTGCAAAGCACCTGTGATGGCAACAAGTTAGTTGTAATCCTCGGAATGACTGCAATACGAACACTGCCTTTTACTTCGCCCTCACCGCACATATTATTTACTGAATTCAGCACATAGGTAGTTGTAGTCAATGGATTTACCGAAACAAACGATGGATTTATTGAGGTTGTGGCCAAACTGTTGTCAGAAAGTCGGTACGTCCATGGAGCTGAACCCGAAAAGTTCAATTGCAAGTTAGTTGATTTACCAGCTTCAATGGATGCTTCACCACTAAGTGTCGCACTCGGCTTTTGGCGAATAGCAAATGTAGTTGTTGTAACCTCCTCAATCCCCCGTATATTAGCTTTAATCCTAAATCGGTAGCGTTCACCCGTTGGAGCATTGGCAGGAATGACAACTGTAAACGAATTGTGTTGATCATTGGTTAGTGCAACTGCATTCGCAAAACTCCCTTGGGCATCAGATAGTTCAAGGCTATAACGCCAAAGATTGGGGTCAGTGTTGGAAACCATAAAAGGCACTATGAGCTTATCGCCAGCACAGACTGTGGTAGGCAGTTTTTCGGGAGAAATGACTGGCTTTGCTGCTAATTCAATTCTAAAATAGTCTTGCAAACACCCCAAACTATCGCGTACAGTAATGATAGTATCGCTGGTTAATGTAAACTCCAATATCGGTTGACGACTGCCATTTGACCAAGAGTATGTACCTTTCCAAGAAGGAGTAAGTTTTACTAAATCTCCATGTCGAGCTTTAAGAGTAGTAGATTTGTTGACATTTTTGAAAATAGTAAACTGATCGCGCACAATTCTGTCATTGCACAACCATTCAAAGTTAAGGTGATTGTCTTCCACTTCAATCACAACCGAACCGCCATTAGTGGCATTTTTGAAAGGCATGGCAGGATGCGCTATCCCATTATAACCATTATTTTGTCCTCCAGAGCCTGCTACTACATAAATAACACCCTCATCTCCGCCATTTTTGATGTAGGCACACGAGTTTTCTACCCCGTCATATCTTCCTGAAGAAAGATTAACGAGATGCTGGTCATCAACGAAAGTCGTTGAAAGTCCAGTATGTCCGCGCATTGGGCGGGAGCGTTCATACAAATGACTATGACCACTCAGTACCAAATCCACTTTATAACGCTCAAGAATCGGTGTTAAGTTTTGGCGAATCAACTTTAACTCTCCTTCAGAATCTGAATCGTGCGAATTTCTGGTGTAGGGCGGATGATGAAAAAATACGATAGTCCATGGCTGACGATTGGCAGCTAAATCCCTTTTGAGCCACTGTACCTGTGGGCCAAGAGTATCATATATACGATATTGGTCTTGTTCAATACCATAAGAATCCAAAGCTACAAAATGTACATTGGCATAGTCAAATGAATAGTACATTTCTGAGCCAGATGGAATACCGCCTAATTCTGCCTTTTGAGGAAGAGAAAATATTTGAAAATAGGATATATCGCGCCTATTTTGGGCACCAGAATAGTATTCATGATTACCTGGTACGGCCCACAAAGTGTTGTTTTTTAGGAAATAATCTTGATAAATATTAAAGAAGTTATTCTGATACTCTTCATCGGTTCCTATGGCATAGGCATTATCCCCAAGCAATAATATCACGTCGGTTTGGCGGTTGTCGTATTTGGTTCTTTGCATATAGGCATCTCGTACCGCTCGCTGATTGGGTGAACCATCGCCCATGTCACCCATTGCCCAAATTCGTATTTTCTGCTTACTGCCCGCCTTAGCAGCCGTTTTGAAGTAATAGTCGTTTCCTTCCAATACAGCGCCGTTAGGCATCACACTGATACCATAATAATAAACGGTATTGGGTTCCAAACCTGTGATTTTGAGTTCATGCTCAGTAGTGGCCACTTCATCTATTACTGAGAGATTTTTTTGATTGGGAGCAGAACCGTAACTTACCTTTCCGATTGTTACAACATCTGTACGCCACTTTACTACAATACTATTAGTTGTACCTATTTGTAGATATGGGCCGCGTGTAATTTTTTGAGCAAATAGCGTATTTACACCAATTGTTAAGAAGACAAAAAGCACCAAAGAATTTCTGAAAGATGACATGAATCGTTTCAATAAAGCTAAGATAGTGAACAAAAATGGGTAATTTTTAGCTATTTTACTTCAATTGTCACACTAACTTCTCTTTGAGGTTTGCAATACCAGTCCCCTTGACAGCGTAAAAAGTAAGTAGTTGTTACCTGAGGATTAAAATTTCGTTCGTTTTGTGCTGAGTAGCTGTACCGTTGTACTAAATATTTTTGTCCACCTGCTTCTTGGGCAAACCATTCCAAAGGACCTTGTGCTCCCCCTATTACAGGACAACCTGAAAATTTAAGAGTCACATTCTCTCCTTTGACAATGTTGGTTTTTTCTACTGTCAGCGTGGGGGTGGGTACATTACAAACAGCACATTCTTTTTCTCGCACTACGATGTATTGGATATTAGGAGCCAAATCAGCCGCTTTGAAAAAATAGCGTTGTGACCAGCTGCTCGCATTGGCATTTTCCAAAATGATTCGATTGGTATCAAAGGCTTTTGTTGTAGAAAGACTTACTTCTGCGCATTTGACCTCATTCAATTCATTAGAATATCCCTTGCGAAGAGCGGCCTTGTATTCTCGACTTGTAATAAGGTTTACATAACTGGTATCTTCCCAAGTCTTTATTTCATAAGGAAAAGGATTAATCGTATCAGCTTGAGGAAGGTTCAAATCCACATCATCGCGGTAGTTTTTATCCGTAAAACGAATCAAGGCTCGCAGAATTTTACGGTCATCGAGCTTCAGTTAATAGTGGACGTTTTGTCGA
>JBDHXS010000396.1:0-6587 GCA_039810845.1 Runella sp.
TTAGTGGATTGGTCAAAAACCCACAAAATGAGGGAGTTCCGTTTGCTACCACTACCCTTTATAAACTTAAAGATTCTACGCTCGTAAAAGCCGAAATCTGTACCGAAAACGGTAACTTCAAAATCAACGGCATCAAGCCCGACAAATACTATTTTGTAGTTAGCAGTGTAGGCTTTCAGAAGTATCGTTCGGTAAATTTCGAGGTAATTGACCAAGCTATTGATTTTAGTTCGATAATTATGAACGCTGAAAATCAATTGGCCGAAGTAAAAGTAAAAGCCCAAAAACCACTCGTGGAAGTACTTGCCGATAAAACGGTTTTCAATGTGCAAGGCTCGCTGAGTGCCACGGGAACGACGGGTCTGGAATTATTGCGAAAATCGCCAGGGGTGGTGCTTGATAATAATGAAAACGTTGTACTCGAAGGCAAAACTGGGGTCAGGATTTTTATTCATGGCAAACCATCTATCTTGCAAGGGCAAGACCTTACTCAGTATTTGAAGTCATTGCAAGCGTCTGATATTGAGTCTATTGAGATAATTACGCAACCTTCGGCACGCTATGATGCGGCAGGCAATGCGGGTATCATCAACATCCGACTAAAAAAAGATAAACGTTTTGGCACCAATGGTTCGGTAGCTATCGGTTATGGTTACGGACAGTACGGCAAAACGAATGCTTCGGTTTCGTTCAATCACCGTACTCGAAAAACAAATCTTTTCGGAACATACAGCAATCGCCTCGGCAAAAATTGGTCTTACTTGAATTTCTATCGTGAGCAAGTAAATACAATTTTCGACCAAAAAGCCGAAACCATCAACGATAATCAGAGCAATAATATCAAGTTAGGATTCGATTATTTTGTATCTAAAAATAGTACGTTAGGCGTTATTCTAAATAGTAATTTCAACGCAAATGCTAATTCTACATTTAGCCGAACTCCGATATTTCCAGAAAATAACTCCGTTCCATCGCAGGTCTTGGTAGCCAATAATACCAATAATTCTAATAGTCTTAATTTGTACCTCAACAGCAACTACCGATTTGCCGACACACTCGGGCACGTTCTGAATATTGATTTTGACTTTGGTACTTACAGCAATCGTCGCCAGAGTAATCAGCCCAATATCTATAAAAATAGCGACGAAACACAGGAGATTTTTTCAAGAACATTCAAGATGAATACCCCAACCGATATCGGGATTTTATCGACCAAGGTTGATTACGAACAGAATTTCTTAAAAGGTAAATTAGGGCTTGGTGTTAAGTTTTCGGTAGTGAAAACCGATAATACCTTTGATTTTTTTGATGTAGTTGATAGCAAAGATATTTTTAACCAAAATCGGTCGAATAATTTTGTCTATACTGAACGCATCAATGCAGCATACATCAGCTACAATAAGAGCATCAAAAAAGTGGATTTACAGTTGGGGTTGAGAGCTGAACAGACTATCTCGGATGGAAATCTGACGAGCCAACAAAACAATGCTGATTCGAGAGTAAAAAGAAACTACACAAACTTGTTTCCGAGCGGGGGCATCACCTACAAAGCCAATACTAATAATTCTTGGGGCTTGACTTACAGCCGCCGAATCGAACGCCCGACGTACCAATCGCTAAACCCTTTTGAGTGGCAACTCGACGAGCTAACCTACCAAAAAGGGAATGCTTTCTTACAGCCACAATACGTTGATAATCTGAAACTTTCGCACACCTACAAATACACGCTCACGACCTCATTGAGCTACAGTTACGTGCGAGATTTTTTTGCTCAAATTACTGATACAACGGGTTATAATCGCAATTTCATGATGGAACGTAACATCGCCAATCAGCAGGTTATTAATCTTGGTATCTCATATCCTTTTCAAGCGGTAAAGTGGTGGAATGTCTATTTGAGTCTCAATGCCTATCACACAAATTTCAAGTCGGATGAAAAGAAATTTATGGATATTCGAGCAAATGTGTTGAGTTTTTACGGTCAAAATACCTTCAGTTTGCCTCGTAAATGGAATTTTGAGGTCTCGGGTTGGTTCAGTTCGCCAGGTATTTGGGGCGGAACGTACGTCACTCGTAGTCAGGGTTCTTTAGATATAGCTTTACAAAAACGAATTCTGAAAGAGAAAGTTTCATTCAGATTAGCCATGAGCGATGTGTTCTTTACTTCTCCGTGGCGAGGAAGCACCCAATTCGGTGGCCTAAAAATCGTTGGTTCGGGTGGCTGGGAAAGCCGAATGGTTCGGGTAAATCTCAGTTATAATTTTGGTAACAAGCAGGTAAAATCAGCCAGACAACGCCAAACAAGTCTCGAAGACGAAAAAAGTAGGATTAATTGACTAAAGTTTCAAATCAACTTCTCAGTAATTGCCAATTTTATCAACTGAGCGGTATTCGGCACATCGTATTTAGCAAGCATATTTTTGCGGTGACTGCTTACGGTGCTTACATCGACAAAGAGTTGGTCGGCGATTTGTTGGTTGGTTAGTCCATCTGAGATTTTTATCAAAATTTCTTTTTCTCGACGAGTAAGGGCAGGAATCTTTCGTTCATCTGGCTTTTTGAGAGTATTCGAAGCCGATACACTAAAATAGGTTTTTCGTTGAATGACCGTTTTTACGGCATCGACAATTTCATATTTGGCCGCATCTTTCAGAATATAACCACTGGCTCCGTTTTCCATCATTTTTTTAATAATGCCTTTTTCATTATTAATACTCAGCGCGATGATATAAATCCGTGGGTATTTTTCTTTAACCATTTTACAAAGGTCAATGCCGTTAACGTCGGGCAAATTAATATCCATCACGATGACATCAGGTTGATGAAAAGGCAATTTGGCCATCAAGTCACGTCCAAGTTCAAAACTTTGGGTACAGTTCATGGCACTTTCTTTTTCGAAAATGGCTTTGATGCCTTCCGTTACCAATGGATGATCTTCTACTAAATATATTTCAGTCATATAGCCCCTACCCCCAATGGTGGAATTATTTGTCGTTTAATGCTTTATTCATCAACGGTATTTCTATGTAATACGAACAACCACTACTCAAGCCTGTCTGCAAATCAACTTTTCCTTTTAAGTAGTCGATTCGGTTGTATAAATTCTGCACCCCCATGTTTTTTTGCTTGTTAATTTGTAGAGGGTCAAATCCAACACCATCGTCCTCAATCGTAATATTAATTTGATTATCTTTTGCCATTACCTGTACCAGAGCTTCTTTAGCATTTGAATGCCGAATAATGTTAGTAGTAAGTTCCTGAATCACCCTAAAAATCGTCGTTTTGTAAATATTTTCGAGTTCAACCTCTTCCAGCCCAAAGCTTTGGTACGTAAAATTGATTTCTGAGTTTTCATCCAGGGTTTGAATGTAATTTTTCAGGGCCTCCTCTAACCCCAATTTTGCCAAACTCTCGGGCATCATATTGTGCGAAACTCGGCGTAATTCAGCCATCGAAGCATCGAGCAGATTCATGCTTTTTTCAAACGCCAAAGCATTTTCTTGATCTAAAATAAATGATGTTTTCATGTTTTGAAAAGAATATTTTACACTCGACAATATGCCACCGAGTCCATCGTGCAGGTCTTTTGCCAATCGGCTACGTTCTTCATCTTGCCCTTGCAAAACCGCTCGACTGGCCAAAAGTTGCTTCTCGTTTTCGAGTTGTTTGAGTTTTTGTTCGTGCAAGATTTGCTCTTGCTTACGTATGCGATTACGGTTTTGCATCCAAAGTCCAAAAAAAGCCAATGCCAACGAAAGCAAAATCACAGAAAATATCAGTAAACTAATCTGACGTTTTTTATTTTGATTTTCGGAAGAAAGCTGCTGAATCGCCCGTTCTTTTTTGTCGGTTTCGTATTTAGTTTCGAGTTCTTTGGTGGTTTTTAGAATGTTCTTGTTGAAACTAACTTCTCGCAACGAATCCGATAAATTATTGAATTTTTCGGCTAAAATCGGGTCGTTTTTAAAGGCTAAAATCACTTTTGCGTAGTGCGTGTAATACTGCTGTAAATGTTCGGTATTTTGCAATTTTTCGGCTTTTTTTACTGCTTCTTCAATATAGCTGTATGATTTTTGGTAATTTCGGTTGAAATAATACGCCACCGAAAGCCAATAATCAGCCAGAGTAGTTCGCTCGGCAGATTGTAGTTGAGGATTCAGTTTTGCCAATTCCTGAGCATGAATCAGTAATTTCTCGTAGTGCTGCATTTCTACATCATGATTGCATTGATTTTGCAAGGCATCTGCCATGTCAACTACATCATGTAGTTTTCGAGCCAACGCAATTATCTGATTATTAACCTTTTCGGCTTCACTTCTTCGCTTGAGCTTCCACAGTATATTCTCTTTATTGACCAAATGGCTCAAATAATACCCATCTTCGAGATTTTTACTGATTTCGATGGCTTGATTAATGTAACCTAAAGCCCGTTCCTGTTTATCCGTTTGTGTAAAAACATTGGCTAAATCGCTGAAAACATTGGCCATTTTTACACTGTCCTGAAAGCCCTCAAAGATGGGCAGAGCCTTGAAATAATACGTAGCCGCCGAATCGAGTCTTTGCATTTCTTGGAATGTATTCCCCATGTTTTCGTACATGATTCCCTCCCGCATTCGGTCCTTCCGCTCGATGCTCAATCTCACGCCTTCACGCAGAAGCAACATAGTTTGGTCGTATTTTCCTTCAATATTTAGCAATTCGCCCTCGCTTGAAAAGTACCGAATGATTCCTCTTAAATAATCCAATTTTTTACTCAACTCATAGGCATCTTTATAATATTGGCGAGCCGTTTTGATGTCGTTGTAGGCATATTCATCGCCAATTTTGTTGAGCAAACGTACTTTATTGGTATCGGGTTTAGATGTTTTTAGTTTATCCAATAGTGGTTGTACTTCGCCTGTTTGGGCAAATGATATATTACTAAATAAAATAAAAACCAATATAAATCCGTGGAAATCTGTCAAAATCCGTGTCATCTGCGGCCCAATTTTTCTACGATTAATAGAACACTGATGACACGGATGCAAGCAACGCAAATTCAAACAGATTTTTTTAAATAAAATGCCCATAAATCATATCCTTAGAATTATTTCTCAAAATTAAGCGATACAATTTAATTAAAATTCCCCCTTTTGGTGGAAA
Source organism: Runella sp. (assembly GCA_039810845.1). GTDB lineage: Bacteria > Bacteroidota > Bacteroidia > Cytophagales > Spirosomataceae > Runella. The sequence continues at coordinate 5,143 of JBDHXS010000396.1, forward strand.
AAAAACATTTTTTCACCGACTACTTTTGGGGCATCAAAACTCGCTTAAATATGGCAAAAATCGTCTATATAGTCCTCTTATGGACTACCTTTTCAGCCTTTCGTTTTTGGGATGATTTGGCAAAATATAAAATCAACACTCCCGAATTTAAAGAAAAAATGAGGGAGCTCGCTTCCCTGAATACCTTTCCAGGCTTCCAATTTTACATCCCAAAAGAAGTGAAAGAGTTGGGTAGTAAATTGCCCGCTGCCGAACAAGCTGCCATGGCTCATGCGGTAGGGGCGTTTGCTAAAACCTACATCAACTCTTCGGTTTTTGTGGCTGAGTTTGGGAAAAGATTGGATGCCCAAAAACAAAGCGTTGACCCTAATTCAGCGGAATTAAAAGAACTCTATGTCGAAAAGTTCAACGAGGCTCTCAATGAAGCCACCGAAATGGTAAAAGCAGGAATGTTCAACGACGATTACTTTAAAACCCAACAACAGATGTTGGATGGCTTAAAACCCACCTTAGACAAACCCAATCCGTATGGTGATACTCCCGATGGAAAAGCCACTTACACCGCCGAAATGAAGGGTATAAAACAGATGGTAACAGATTTGGAAGCCACGCTTGCGATTAAGCCGTTGCTTCAAACCAACAAAACAGAGTTTACCAAAAAGTATGCTGCTACCCGAGCAAAATCTGCCCTAAATCAGCAAATTGACAATATCGTTGCTAAAAACGCCGAAATCGATGCCAAGAAAAATTACAAAGCAAATATCAAAGCGCAGCTGCAGCAGTTTTTGGAGGAATCGGCCGACGTTGATTTTGAGGCAAAGGTTGAACAAAAAAATGGCCTTCGTGAATTCGTAAACGACGACTATCAACGCAAGTCCTATGTCTGGAAACAGTGCTTTCGTATGGGCAAACCTGCTACTATGAAATTGCGTAAAATAGCCGAAGATTGGCTCAAGGAACTGTAATAAACTGATCAGTTTACTATGAAAATCCTTTTTTGGTTACTTACATTTTGGTTGTTATCCAATACAATTAACGCCCAAGAAGGCCGACCCGCTTTGGCCATTGAAACAGCCGAAAGCGAGCGGGTGAAAAGCATTATAAAAAAAGCGCTTCCGCATGATTTGGAAAATTGGGCTATCGAACGCGAATCGGATACCGACGGCGAAACGTGGTTTCATAACGGTAGCGTGGGTCATAGTTCGTTTTTTTCACACGAATTTAGGATTCGATACGTGCGAAAAAATGTAAGCGAGCAGGAAAAAGACAAATGGCGTGCCATTGCGGTGGATATGGCTGGCATTCAAAAAATGATGGATGAAACGGAGTGCGAAATCGACGTGTATGTCAATACGTTCGAAAACGAACTCACCACCCAAAGCCTTTTAAAGCCCAAAACGATTCCCCCATTTTCCTTTGCGATGGTAGGGGCACACGAGGCTCGC
>JBDHXS010000397.1:0-6585 GCA_039810845.1 Runella sp.
GATGTTTATGAACGAAGAAAACGGCTTACGCGGTGGTGTGAAATACGCCGATTTAGCCAAACAAAACAAAGAAAACCACATTGCCGCCATTGAATCGGATAATGGAGGCTTTACGCCACGCGGTTTTGGCATTGTGGGCAAACCCGCCCAGCGAGCCAAAGCATTGCAGTGGAAAGATTTATTGACTCCCTATGGTTTACATGAGATTGGACCAGGCGGTGGCGGCGCAGACATTGGCCCTTTAGCACAAACAGGTACAGTTCTTTTTGGTTTTAAACCTGATTCACAGCGGTATTTTGATGTACACCATGCTTCCAATGACAATTTTGAGAACGTAAACAAGCGTGAGCTTGACCTCGGTGCTGCTTCAATGGCTGCGATGATTTATCTGCTGGATAAGTACGGGATTTAGAGCTACTTTTTAAAATTTATTACTTTAAAAGTAGCAAAAAAGTTACCTGAAATTTGTAAACAGGTAGCTTTTTTGTTACTTTTGTGTTATCAATGTTTTAAACCTTACTTACTCACGATGCAATCCATGAAAGAAACAAACATTTCCCCCCCCGACATTTTTTATGAACGCCAAACAGGTCATCAAACTTTTAGAAGAAAACGGATGGATTGAGGTAAGACAAAAAGGTAGTCACCGTATTTTCAAACATCCAACGATTACGGACAATATTCCCGTAGCAGATCACGGAAATAAAGATATTCCGATAGGTACATTGAAAGCTATACTGAAAAAAGCAGGCATTAAATAAAAATGCGATTAACGATAATTATAGAAAAAGGAGACGGCGAAATCTGGGGACGAGTAGAAGCTCCTGGATTTCTCAACGTCACAGTGGGTAATTCTGAAGCAGAAATTACTCAAAATATGCTTGAGCTAATAGAAGATTTTTTAGAAAACGAGGGAAAAGAAGATGAATACTGGAAGGATGTTACCCTTGAAAGTATAGAATTTGACTATCGCTACGATTTAACAGCGTTCTTCGATTTATTTTCTCCCCTCAAAATCAACTCTATCGCTGAGAAAGCAGGTATCAACAAAGCGCTGATGCGGCAATATGTTTCGGGCGTTAAACATCCTTCTGCTCAGCAGGTTCAAAAAATTGAGTCTGCCATTCATGCTTTTGGCCAAAATTTGATGAAAGTATCCTTGGTTTAAGCCAAAATTGGGCGAATTACTTTCCCCGCTACATCCGTCAAACGAAAATTACGCCCTTGGAAAGGATACGTGAATTTTTCGTGGTTGAAACCCATCAAATGCAAAATAGTTGCCTGTAAATCGTGAACATGAGTCCGATCTTTGACCCCAGCATAACCCAACGGATCCGTTTCGCCAAAAGAAAACCCTTTTTTGACACCACCACCCGCCATCCAAACCGTAAAGGCATCTAAGTGGTGGTCTCGGCCCGAATAAGGTAATACCTGCCCGTCGCGGTTTTCTTGCATGGGTGTTCGGCCAAACTCCCCACCCCACACAACCAACGTTTCGTCCAGTAGTCCCCTCATTTTCAGATCTTTTAATAAAGCTGTTACGGATTGATCAGAGGCTTTGCATTTTTTATGCAGGCCAATTTCTACCGAGCCATCTTCGCTTGTACCGTGCGTATCCCAACCCCAATCGAACAATTGTACAAAACGGACCCCATTTTCGACCAATTTTCTGGCCAGAAGGCAGTTCATCGCAAATGTACCTTCTCCAGGTTTTACGCCGTACATATCCAAAATATATTGTGGCTCTTTGCTCACATCCATCACTTCTGGCACCGACATCTGCATACGAAATGCCATTTCATATTGGCTAATACGGGTCAGAATTTCGGGGTCTTTGACTTCTTCGTAGGCTTGTTTATTAATTTCGTTGATGGCTTCTATGGTCTGTTTCCGAATATCGCGGTTCATTCCTTGCGGATCTGACACGTATAAAACTGGGTCGCCGCCCGTGCGACATTGAACTCCTTGATAAACACTGGGTAAGAATCCACTCCCCCAAACCGACTTGCCTGCGTCGGGCTGTTTGCCTCCCGATGCCAACACGATAAAGCCTGGCAAGTTTCTATTCTCCGAGCCCAATCCATAGACCGTCCAAGCACCGATACTGGGTCGTCCCAAACGTGCACTTCCTGTGTGCATCAACAATTGGGCAGGGGCATGATTGAATTGATCGGTGTACATGGCTTTCACAAAAGTTACTTCGTCAGCAACTGTCTGCAAATAAGGTAAATAGTCAGAAAGCCAAGCGCCTGATTGGCCATATTGGGCAAACTTCCCTTTCGGGCCGAGCATTTTAGGAACACCTTTGATAAAGGCAAATTTTTTCCCTTCCAAAAACTCCGCTGGGCAGTCTTTTCCGTGGTATTTTTCGAGTTCGGGTTTATAGTCAAACAACTCTAATTGCGACGGTGCACCTGCCATGTGGATATAAATCACCTGTTTGGCTTTGGGGGCAAACTGCGGCATTCGCACATTCATGGGGTCAGCCGACTGGAGCGGAGCAGAAGCTAATGTTTCATCTTTGCCAAAATATCCACAACTGCCAATTAGTGACCCCAATCCGAGCGTTCCAAGGCCTGTACCGAGTGTTTGTAAAAAATACCGCCGTGTTTGGCGTTCCAAATCTGCTTGTTGAAGTTCTTTCAGAAGTTTTTCCATGCCCAAAAAAGTAAAAACCGTAATAAAGCTACCCAAAAATCTTAATTTGCAGTAGTATAGCTTTCCTAATCTTTTTCAAAACCATGAACAAAATAGCGATTGGAGCGTGGACATTGGGATTAATCTTTGTATCAGTCTTAACAATAGCGTCGCCCCAAACGCTCAAAGGCCTTTCAGTCAGGTCGAAAGGGCAATTAAAACCTATTACTGCTAATAATGTTCTGAAATTAGATGCGCTGGACGACGATTTAATCATTGAATGGAAACCCTGCAATTGTGCTTATCGGTATCGGTTAGAAGGAGTAGATCAGGATACTGTCATGTGGAACTATCCCGTAGCTCGCTATACCAACCTTGAAGGAGGTGACTATACCTTTTGGGTACAATCCCAACAAAACGGTGTATGGTCAAAACCTGTTAAGCTTATATTTCAAGTAGAAGAAAGCCTTACTGAAACCTCATGGTTTTGGCCAGTAGTTGCTATTTATGTTTTGCTATTGGTAGGGGCTGCGATTTACTTCTTTTTGCTGTATAATTTCCGCCAAAAACTCAAAGTAGAACACCTGCGTAACCGAATTGCGTCTGACTTACACGACGAAGTTGGCGCTACTCTAAGCAGCATAGCCATTGCAGCAAGGGTAGTAGAAAAAAGATTAGATAAACAATCACCTGACTTACAGCTAATTTTAGACCAAATTAAATCCGACTCCAACAACACCATTCAAACCATTCGTGATACCGTATGGACACTCAATCCCCACAATGACTCCCTCCCGCAATTAGTTGAAAAAATGCGCTCTTTCGCCGCCCAAATCCTAACCGCAAAAGATGTAGCCTTACAATTTGAGAATCACTTGGAAGAAACTTCCTCGGCCAAAATCAGTATGGAGCAGCGCCAAAATGTGTATTTGATATTTAAGGAAGCCATTAACAACATCGCCAAACATGCCGAAGCGACGAAAGTAAATGTAGAACTGGAGGCAAAAAATGGTGAATTACGAATGCGTATAACCGATAATGGCAAAGGTTTCGACTCTACCCAAACCCACGAAGGCAACGGCCTCAAAAACTTTAAAAAACGTGCAGAAGCCAGTTTTATAGAATTCAAAATGTCCTCTGAAATCGGTAAAGGTACCCAAATTACCCTGATTGTACCCGAAATGTAAGCCCACCCAAATTGGGGGGATGACCGTTTGATAAGTTTCCAGATTTTTGTAAGGAAATCTGGAAATAAATGCTAAAATTCGCAAAGACAAAACCCGAACCTATTCTTGCTTTTGTCATTCTGCTCTTGACTCCTACAAAAATGATCCGTGTTGTGTTATTTGAAGACAACAAAAGCTTTCGCCAAAACTTAGCCTTGTATTTGGCGAGTTCTGAAGACATTTATCTTTCGGGAAGCTATGGCGATGCCGATGATGTGGTGAGGCGTGTACAGAAACATAAACCCGATGTAGTTTTGATGGACATACAAATGCCGGGCATTTCGGGAATTGAGGCGTTGCAAAAGCTCAAAACGAGTTTGCCCGAAGTAAAGGTGTTTATGCAGACGGTTTTTGACGACGACCACCGCGTATTTGCGGCGATTTGTGCGGGTGCCAACGGATATGTACTCAAAAATCCCGACCCCGACGTGATGTTGCAAGCGGTAATAGACGTACATAATGGGGGTGCTTGGATGTCGCCAGCCATAGCAGCCAAGGTGCTACGAATGTTTCAAAACCAGTTTGTAAAAACACAACCGACCTACATTTCCCTCACCGACCGTGAGCGTGAGATTTTGGGCTGCATGGTCAAAGGCATGAGTTACAAGATGATAGCCGATGCCTGTTGCCTCAGTTTTCACACGGTGCATTGGCATGTCAAACATATTTACGAAAAACTCCATGTCAATTCTGCTCCTGAGGCTGTCGCGAAGGCGATTGAGGGGAGAATGGTTTAGGTGAAATATAAATTTTAAACTCTACAACTATGGCAGTAGATAAAAGAACTATATTAAATGTACTCCCATTGCATCAAAAAGGGACAGTACTATGCTGGGCTGCGGCTATTAATATGGTGCTTAATTATTTAGAGAACAGCAATCAGTATAGACAAGGCGAATTGAGTGACAAATTGCGCCAATTCTGGAGTAAAACAATTCCTAATATAGCATTATCGCCGGCCGAAATTAACGAATGTAACACCTTTGTCATACCCTCTGATCCGGGCGACTTTTCGACAGCTATGTTCGGAAAACAATGGAATTTTGGTTTACCTACCTCTAAGTTAGCTAATCAACAATTCGATACCGTCATTTCAGGGTTTGGCTATTATTCAATTGAAGACCAAGATATAGTACCTCTTACATGGAAAATGGTAGAAAAGCTTATAAAAACTTTTCAAAGGCCATTTATCTTAATCTTACACAACGCGGCTGATGAGGGGATGGAAACTATTAACCACGCTGTGGTGGTCAGAGGAATATGGACAGATACAGATGGGAATAAATATTTGTATGTAAATGACCCTTTTGATATAGGGAATTTACCAAATCCTGTGCCATATTCTCTGCATTTTGATAATCTGATAAATAATAGAACGGCTATGAGAATACAGGGATTTGTAATTAATGTCCTTTCAAAAAACAAAATAGTTTTAAAATACTCTCGAGTAGGACAAACAATAACAATAGGTACACAACACCTACCCGATAATGTACTTGAAGGAGGAATTACAGATATGTACATGGGGCAAGCAGTACCGTAGCGGTCGCTTCAGGAAATAGGGAAACTCTCAAATTTTTCTAAAAATATGAAAAAGAAGCAAACAACAGAAAGGTTGGACACAAATCAAAAACAGCCTTCAAAAACAATTGCTAAAATACAACCTGAATTTCAAATTGAGGTAATTGTATTATCAACTAAGAAAATATTAGATTGTAGTAAAGATAATATAAACTTAAATGATTTACGTTCCGATTTAGTAATGAGAAAATTAGTGTTAGGAGATATGGCTACCACTGAACAAAAAGTTGATAAAAAGTTTGAGGTCTTAAAAATAAGTAAATTCGATTTTGACAAGAGTCTTGAATTAAAAATCGAAAACAAAAATCTTTACATTGATTTTAAAAATGCAGATAAAAAAAACCAATTATCATTGGTAGAGTATCCTTCATTATTTTTGCAATTTTATCGTTTTTGGTACAACGAGCAATTTTATTTAGTACCTAAAAAGAATTATTTTACTAATCATAAAATCCATAAAATGGAGGAAAATACTGTTTACTCAGAGAAAGAAATTTTGTTAATAATAAAAAGTCTTGCTCATGAATTTATTAAACCTAAAACAATTATTGATTGTAAACCCTTATAACCATGGCAACTATTCACGATCGAAACTCCGCATTCCCAATTCTAACCTATCCTCTTAATACTAATCTCAATACTTCTGCCACGTTGCTTAATGTAAAAGAAGATATTGCAACATATTGGGGTGGCGCTGATAAAGAAAAATATTTTGTTATTACGGCTTCTGAATTATTTGAAAAAATAGATGAGTCAAGAGTCAATAGAGCAGCTCTTAAAATAAAGAATATAGATGCAGTCAATAAAAGAACCGTTGACGCAAATTGGATTGCGTACACAGGGGATGATAATTTACAAAATCCAGATCATTACTATGTATATGATTTTGAACCCAATGTGGTTCGAGCAAAATTTATTAATAACACTTACAATGGTATTGCCGGCCGAATTGCAATAACTCAAGATGGGAATATTTACGTGATTTTCCATTATACACAGATAATTCCTATCGATGGCGGCACCGTTGGTGGAGACAACGCGTCAGCGGGCGCATTAATACCACCACACCCTTGATAAGTAGCCATGTCAGAGCAACACATTTTTTATAGCGACTTACTAATTCTTATTGGTAAGTCGTTAC
>JBDHXS010000398.1:0-6583 GCA_039810845.1 Runella sp.
GGAACGATCAATGATTATAGTCTGATAACTCCATAAATGTTAATTTACCATGAAACGACTGCTATTTTTTCTTCTGTTAAGTTGTAGGATAGGGCAAGTATCTGCTCAAATAGGCCAAGAAAGAGCGCTTGCCTGCGGTTTTAAAGACAGCGAAGTGTCTCCCCAAATACGGCAGATGATGCTGAATCTCAAAGGGGCTACCGCTCGATTGGCTAACGAGCCACTACGCGAAATGAAAGTATGGGTAGTGGTGGACTCCACGATTTATGGCCTCTACAAAGCTGATACCAATGCAATCAAGGCCCATATTTATTTTGCGTATCAGCAGGCCAATGTCATTTTTAACAAACAGGTAGGCTTGCACCTCAACGTAGTGGCGATTGAGTTTTTGAAGAAAAAAAATAGATATAATTATACGACGAGAGGTGTGGTCAATGAGTTTGGTCAGTTTAATAATTTTATCGAGGACTATGCCAAAAGAAAAGAAATTATCAGAGACCTCACCGTACTTTGGAGCCGCTATACCGGGGAGCCTTATGGCGGAGTAGCATCGGGGGGAGGGACTTTTCAACACGATACCGGCGACAAAATATCGCCCCACTTAATTGCTCACGAAACGGGGCATAACCTCGGCTCGCCTCATACCCACCACTGTTCATGGAAAGGCGGCCCTATTGATGCCTGCAATGATGTAGAAGGAGGCGACTGTTACGCAGGCGTAAAAACCTCCAATACAGGTACAATTATGAGTTATTGCAATCAATATGGGGCCAATGGCTATGAAGTATTTCATCCGCTTTGTGTAGAGCTCATGCAGCAAGTGGCCAAAGACAGATATGGGCTTATCCCCATGCAATCGGCTCCTTTCCGCAGACCCCTGTTGCATTATCCCGCCAATGCTACGGAAAACTTCAATCCCAATGCGTACCTTTCCTGGAGTGCTATTGTCCAAACCACTCATTATCAGATACAGGTGTCAGAAAAAGCTGATTTTTCTACGGTCTTGTTTGATACTACTACTACGGCCACTCTCACCTGGTTTGGCAAAAGTGTTGCCCCCAATACCACTTATTATTGGCGGGTTTGCGGTCGAAATGAGTCGGGCGCAGGGGCGTGGTCGGGTGTGTCGAGCTTTAAAACGCCGGTAAACATTACGCTATCTAAACCTATCATTTATGAAGTATATGACTTGAGGTCAGATGAAGATCAAACGATTGCATTTTCCCCTATTTCAAATGCGTCGGAATATGAAATTAGTTTCCATCGCAACTTGGGTTCAGATGTCACTTTATCTACGGCTAATACCTACACCACGATTAAGACTAAAAAAACAACGTTGAGGTTAGGAGAATTACTCGACCCAAAAACCCAAAAAGGAAGCTATCGGTGGCGGGTAAGGGCCATCAATGGGGCAAACATCGGAGAGTGGAACGACGAGAAAATGGCTGTTTACATGAATTTATTCGATAAAATCCGTCTTACACCCTACTCAAGTGTACCCTATAATCTACCTACTGGTTTTCCTTTGACAGTCTCAACAGGCTTTAATAGGTTAGATGACTACCGAAAAATCAAAGTAGAAATAGCAAAGTCGCAAGATTTTAAAAATATAGCGATAAGCAAAGAATTGGTCAGTTACGATGCTAACGAACCCAAAAACTTTGGATATGGTGTTGTTCCTATCACAGGATTAGAGCCCGACACTAAATATTATTATCGGGCGTCGGTGATTTCGCGCATTGATAGCGGTACCAATGTAGCAGAGTTTATCACTGGTCCTGAAGAACGCTGGACATTTACGAATAATAGCACTAATAATTTACTTCCCGCTTCCGATTACCTAAAAGGAATTTACATAGATAATACCAATACGCAGTGGGCTTATGGTGTCAGCGGTGTCTATGCCATCAAAACGGATGGGAACGTAGCCACTTACAATCAGGCTACCACCAATAAGCTTCTGCCCAACACGATCAACGATGTATTTAAGGATAACACAGGAAAAGTTTGGGTGGCTACCTCCGATGGATTGGCCTATTTGGAAAATAACCAATGGACTGTTTTCCGCAACCGAGTGCCTTTTGGCAGGAATGTAGGTGGGTATATTTGGTACAATGGTTTTAACAGTATCAAGGCAGCTCCTAACAATGGAATCTACGCTCATGCGACTGGCAATCAAAAAATTCTTCATTACGACGGCAGTAACTGGAAAGATATTACCCCACCCAGTAGTTTGTATCCCAATTACGCTGAACTGTTTGAAAGCGATAAAAATGGCGTGTTGTCTATTTTCGCCAACAACAAATTGAGTAGCTACGAAAATGGTACTTGGAGTGAAATAAAAATCCCCAATGTGACTGAAAATCCTAATACTTATTTCCGAGTACCGGACAACTTAGGCAGAATTTGGTTCGGCACTTGGGATTCCAGCAAAAGCAGCTATACGATCACACTCTTTACTTCAAAGACTGATATTAAAACGATGCCTTACCAAATCAGCTTTGTGGAGTACAGTACAGGAACAGTTAAAAATGGGTTCCTCATCAGCTTTTTAACAAAGGTTTTAGTAGGTTCTAAATATACTTATTTCTTAGGGTATAATGGTTTCTTAGAATACGATGGTTCCCGCTATGTTTATTACAATTATCCCACTAACATTTTGACGACAACAGGAGGACAGAGTTTTTCTATCGACAGTGAGGATAGATTGTATTATGTAGATTCAGGAAATACCATTTACCGTTTTGATCGAAGTAATTTCAACGGCTTTTTGCAAAAGCAAGTGGGAGTAGGCTGTAATAACACGTTTAGGGTGGGTATCGCCACACCACCTGCCAACAGCATGGCACTAAAGTTTTATCTTTCAGACGCCACTGGAGGTAATTTTAAAGAGATACCCGCTACTTATAAAGAGGGTAAAATCACTTTTTCCTTATCGGGTGGTATCGAAGGGAAAGGCTATCGAGTCAAATATACGTTGGGGGATATGCTCCAAAGCAAAGAAAGTGAAGCTTTTGAGGTTGTTTCCCCATTTTCAAAATTGACCGTCACTGGTAATAATACCTACTGTTTTGGGAGTTCTACGCCTCTTAAAGTGGAAGTAGCGGGTGGCAAAACTCCCTATACTTACGAATGGTCGAAAGGCGGTAGTTCTGATTCCTACACGGCTTCGGCCGAGGGAAGCTATACGGTCAAAGTAACCGATGCCAATGGCTGCACGCAAACCTCGTCGGCCTTTAGCGTGACTTCTGTCGGGGCTAAAGAAGCCCTCATTACGCCAGCGGGTAATACCAGCGTGTACGAACCCAATACGGTCATCCTCAACGCCAATACAGGTGATAAATTTGCGTATCAATGGCAAAAAGACGGTACAGACATCGCGGGTGCTACGGTTGCCACTTACGAGGCCAAGGAATCGGGCAGCTACGTGGTCAAGGTACAAAAAGACGGCTGCAGCCTTGCTTCGGCGGCCGTGGCCGTCAAGATAGATAAACTCCTGTCTGCGCAGACGGCGGATTTACCCCAAAAACTGTCGCTTTCTAACTATCCCAACCCTTTTGAGACAACTACAACCATTAAATTAGGGCTTCCCCAAAAAAGTAGTGTATTGATGCGCGTCCTAAATACAAAGGGTGAAGAGCTCAAAATGGTGGTGGATGAAGAACTGGTCGCTGGCTGGTATTTGTTAAAATTCACAGAAAAAAAACTACCGGCAGGCACGTATTTTTGTCAAGTAAAGACAGATGTAGGTACCGAAGTAGTGAAGATGATAGTAAAGTAAATACTTATAGGTATAAAACAAAGGCCGCTCCCTAAGAAGCGGCCTTGTTATTTTAATTCAGTCATTACCTATGGAATCAACTTTACGGTATAGCAGCCCTTAGAGGCGCTGATTTTGGCGAGTTGTTTGGTCAATGCAGGCGTGCCTCCTTTGGTGACTTTAAAGAACTCAATGCCCCCATCGCGGCGACCATAGTCGAAATATTCATAAATCGAAACGGCTACGTTATCGCCTGTCTTGTCGAAAGTAATGCTTTCAGGTGCAATTCCGTCAATATCATAGTCAGCTACTTTGGCGATTTTGCCATCTTTGGCCAAACTTAACAATGTTACACCTGCTTTGCCTACATTGCCTTCCCAGGGTTGGGCTGAGTTGTTTTTGTTGGCCGTTACAATCATTGAGCCGTCGGGGCTGATTGAGAAACTTTCTACGCCAGCACCTACGCCTGTTTGTCCGATTACTTTGTGTTCGGCAGTTTTAGGGTCAGTAGCGGTGGTGTTAAATTGAATCACCGCCAATTCGCCAGCGGCACCGTCTTTCAAATCGGAAACGATGAATAAACTACCATCAGGCGTGAATGCACCATGACTTGGTTTTCCTGTGATTTTAACGGGCGTACCGAAGGCTTCAAACGTAGCGATTTTTCCTTGGGCATTGCGTTTTGCTTTGTAGAGCCAAATTTCTTTGGTTTCTTCGATGGTAATGGCGGCAAACTCACCCTCTGGATGCCACGAAACGTCGGTTGCGCGGGCATTGGTGAGGTTTAAAGGTATCGGCACATTTCGCGTAGGTAAGCCTCCTGCGCCAATTTCCAGTAAGCGTAATTCTTTTCCTGTTTCTTCCGAAGTAATCAATATATTGCTTCCGAGCATGTCAATCGCCGATGGATTTTTTCCAATAGGCGCTTTCCGTGCCGAAGGCTTTGCCATGTTAGAAATATCCACAATATACATCGTACTACCTGCAGGAAGATCAGTAGAGAGGTTTTTTACAACCTTGGCGCTATCAGCAGTTTGTCCACGTGTCTCAATCACAAAGGCATAGCGTCCATCTGACATAATGGCCACGTTGCGCATCCAGCCGATGGCTGAATTGGGTACAGGTGAACTGCCGATTTCCTGGCCTAATTTCAGCGGAAGTGGATAAATCGCTAATGCATCTTTTACCCCGACTTCTTTCATTAATTTTCCGTCAATGGTAGCTGAGGCAGCCATGTCTCCGTCTGATAAAGAAAGGATTCCTCGGGCATTGAACTCAATGGTGGGTTTTTGGGCAATAACGGCACTTGCACTCAACAAAGCCACTCCCAACGTTAAACGCAGTTTTTTCATGTGTTTTTTTAAAAGGATTTCAGGTTATACAAACGATTAATGGTTATTTTTAATTTTGCATAAATACAAAAAAAACCTTCAAAGCTGATTGCCTTAAAGGTTTTTTTGTGATAAAGTTTATTTATGCTACTGCTGCAAGACGGTTGACATGCTTGGCCAACTTTGACTTGAGGTTGCCTGCTTTGTTCTTATGGATGACGTTTTTCTTTGCCAATCTATCCAACATCGAAGATACTGTTTTGTACAATTCTGATGCGACTACTTGATCTTTGGTGTCACGCAACTTACGTACCATCGTACGGGTTGTTTTGTGTTGGTAGCGGTTTCTAAGGCGTTTTGTTTCGTTGGCCCGAATTCTTTTTAATGCTGACTTATGATTTGCCATTGGTTTATTAAAAATAATAATGTATTTCTGTTCTGTAAAAAGGAGTGCAAAAATAGTGTTATTGAATCAAAAAAACAACTTTTTAGCCAAAATTATGACAACTACCTTGCGACCTCATTATGCACATAGACCATACGGAGAGAGAAAGTAGCAGTACAAGTTTGTTGAAACGGATAAAGTGAGTAAAAATGAAAGATTTATGGTTTGTATTTTGATAAAGGATGGATAACAAAGAAATCAGATAAATAATGAAAATTATACGTTTTGAAGGATATTTTTCGTTGTTTCGCAGAATAACCCTATTCTATACCATGTTTTTTAAACGCAGCGTTCTTCCCTTACTTATTTGTTTACTTTCTTTCGTTGGCATACGTGCCCAAAATACCCTTGGTTATACCGAGGCAGATGTCCATTTTCGCAATGGGGTAGAGCTGTTTGAGAAATCCAACTACGCTGCCGCTAAACAAGAATTTCGTTATTACCTGGAAAAGCGACCTGCGTTGTTGAATACAAACGATTACACGGCTGTTACGGCGGAGTATTACACTACTTTGTGTGCGTTATACGCTGATGCCCCCGAAGCAGAATTGGCCGTAGATCGGTTTGTGAGAAATCACCCCGAACATCCCAAAGCTGCTGTGATTTACAGCGATTTGGGGAAATACTATTTTGACCGAGAAGATTACTCAAATGCCATTACATACCTTACCAAAGCCCTTGAACGCAGTTCTAATTACTACGCTGTTACCGAAACGCGTTATAAATTGGGATTGTCGTACTATAGTTTGAAACAGTACAATCCTGCCTTGAAATACTTTGCCGAAGTGCAACGCGATCCCGCCAGCGGCTATTTTGCACCAGCGGCTTATTATGCAGGGGTCATTCAGTACCAAAACGGCAAGTACGACGATGCCTATAAAAGCTTCAAAAGCATCGAAACGCATCCGCAGTATAAAGCAGATATGCCTAACTGGATTGTGTCTTCGCTTTATGAAGCCGAGCGTTATGATGACCTGCTTGCCTACGCAGAACCCTTGTTGCGACGGACACAAGGAGGAGGGGTCAAACTGAACGATGTTGCTTTGT
>JBDHXS010000399.1:0-6556 GCA_039810845.1 Runella sp.
TCCGAGGCCGTCCAGTTGGTTTGATAAGGCAACGAAACGGGTACTTTCACCGTAATAAATTCTTCTTTCAATGGCGAAACAGGCTCATCTACACGCATGTCTAAAGCCACATTCCCCCCCAACCAATAGACTACGGAGTAACCTACCATGTTGTAGAGCAACAGACTAAAGAGCAATATGGAAACGAGTCTTTTCAAGCTAATAATTTATTTTTTTTCAGGAAATGCCGAAACGTGTTGTTCAATAATCAACCATTTGCCGCCACGTTTTTCAAACACAAACAAATAACGAACGGGCTTTTTCTCACGGCTGCCATCAGGAGTATTGACATCAAACACCCATGTTCCTGAGCAAGTCGCTACATCACCGAATAGGCGTATACGTTGGTCATTGTTAAGCATTGCTATCGGTTTTTTAGCAATGAGCGCTGCTAAAAATGTCTTACGAGCGTCGGGGGTATTGGCGCTATTGATGAATGTAGGGAAAAAGATAGCGTCGCTCGCATATTGAGCTGATACCGCTTCTAAATCTCCATTGACCAAGCCACTGTGCCAGTTAGTGAGCTGTTGAGCTATTTCTGACGGTGTAGTTTGTGCAAAAGCAAAATAAAAATTTCCAACTATTAATAGTGCTGCAAAGATGAATTTCATGTAAGATTAAGACAAATTATGAATGATATAGGATAAGTGAAGAAGTACCTAAGTAATATTCATCACTTATCCTTGTGTATTTAATTATAATCCCGACCCATCGGCTTTACCACGGGCAATGGCGTATTCTCCAATCACTTTGCCGTGCTTTAACCCCAACTCACAGTCGATACGATAGTGAATCAAGCCGTAAATACGTGAAACCGAAGCTTCCTGTGCTTGCGCATCGAATTTTGCAGCTTGATCAGGGAAAATATAGCCCAATACTGTCGCTGCTGCGGCCGAAAACGTAGAGTGACCCGATGTGTAAGACGGGAAATTAGGCAAACCCACCGACGTCTTTACCCCAAACTGTTGAGGACGAGGCGTATAGTAATAGTATTTGGTTTCCCAACACGCAATGCCCGCATCCATTTCGGCCGTTCCGAGTAGCGCCAACGTACGCGCCATTTTGATTTCACTAAACTTAGCCTCGTGCGCCGCGTTGGCAGCGGCACGGTGCCAGTGGCCTGGCGGCGTGTAGCTACCTGCTCCGTCGGCCCAATAGTTAGCGATGCGAGCTTGTTCGCGCGTTTGTTTGTTTTGGATGCTCTTCAATTCATCCAACTCTTTTTGCCATTCAGCAGAGCCTACCACGTAGGGCATCACTGGGCGAATTTGCTCCAACGTTTTACGGTCAAAATTCCACGTTTGTACCGCTCCGAAGTTAGGCAACATCGCAGGGCGAGCAGGTGCTTCTTGACTCACCCACGGCTCTTTGATGCCACGGCTCTTAGCCGCTTCAATCATACCTGCGGTCAGCGTTTGGTTGTTGGCAGCACCCATACCGTCGGTTCTAGCCCGTCCCATTACTTTGGCCGCTACTGCATTTCCTAAATCGCTTCCTGCCGTTAAGTCCGAAGTAACGTTCATCCCTGCCCATTGGCGGCTTGCCAAATGCTCCTTCATTTTCGCTTCCAAATACGGTGCTTCACCTGGAAACATGGCTTTTAAAATCGTAAACGAAGCCGCTGCTACTACCGCATCTTCCGAAGGATAACTTGGTAAGGTAGAAGTTGGCAAAGCCACTGGAATCGTTGCATCCACCTTCGACGGTGCCGAACGCTTGAATTTGTACTTATAATTCCACGCCGACACCAACGCATCGTACTGCGCGACTGACAAATACGCCAACGCGCGCGACGTATACGGCGGATTAGCAAACGGAAACTTGGGATCAGCCAACGGGTTTGCGGCGTCGGGCACAGGATATTTACCGTCGACTGTAGAAGCAGGAGGAATATTATAACGCGCCGCCAGCTCACGGGCGATTTCGTTCCAACGATATACGGCTCCAGCTCCCCAATACACCACGGCTTCTTTTTGTTCTTGGCTCAAATTGGCGGTCAAACCTTTCAAGGCAGTTAGTTCTGCCACATAATCTGACGACGTTACCGCTGTAGGTGCAGGTACGCTGATTTCCTCAGCAGAAGCCAATAGGTAGGTTTTCCACGTTCCTGCTTTTTCATCGACACTGGCAGGAGCATACCCTACTCGTTGTGGTTCTTCGATGGTTTTATCACAGGCAAACACGCCCACTAAAATTGCCAACGTAATGCCGCTATATTTCAAATATGGAAAAAACTTTTTCATGGCTCCTCTTACTTTTTAAAGTTGAACAAATACAACACCCCCACCATTATGCTCGTACTTTGTCCCATGTTAAGGCCACTCGTTACGTAGCTCACACGGGCGTTCATCCCCAAGGCTTTGGGTTGTAATTTTCCGTACCAACCCACCGTGGTTGCTTCCATATTGTTGGTCGGGAAAGGCATGTCATTGCGACGAATGTTATCCCCATTCACACAAGAAAAGTTCTCTACAAATACTTCGGTTTGCCATTTTCTTTTCAAAATCCCTACCCTTGCACCCCAATCTGTGGCATTAGGTACACTTACTTCATTGGTGTTGTAAACACGATCATCGGCTTGATACGCATCACGATCTACGTGAATATTGCTACGCCATGAGTACGTCCAATGCCCCGTCACATACGCACCTGATTTGTGCTGAAAGCTAGGCAAAATACGTGCTGACACCGTACGGCATTGAAGCCCAATCGACATGGGCAAAAAGTCGGGCACATACTTACTCACTGGGATAGAAGCGCCCAATAACCCATTGATTGTAAACCCTTTAACATCAACCATTTTCCACTTGAGCCAGCCCGACAAATCTTGTAAACCTTTTTGTCCCATCAAGTTGCCTGCACTGGTTTTAGTCCATACGTAAGGCAGGCCCAAAATTACATTGAAGCGGTTGGTAATACCGATTGCTGGCATAACCATCACACTCTGTGTAGTATGCGTACCTATGTTAAGATTTTCGCGCTTGAGTGTATTTTCCCAATACTCTTTCCAACTACTGTGTGTGTACATCGTACCTACGCAAACCTGCCCTTTTGGCATATAAATCGCATCATTGGGCATTTGGGCAAGAAGCCCCCAACCCCCAAAAGGGGCTATGAGGACTGCCGTCAAAAAAACTTTAAGTAAGTTTATCTTTTTCATTTTGAATCGTTAATAATTGTTCGAGAATTACCCCCTTCGGGGTTAGGTGCTAAAACCAACGGCTAATATTGACCGATACTGAATAATCGGCAAAAGCAGCATCTCCGTGACGTACGCCAAGCGGGTCGAGACGGTCTGAGTAGCTCTTGATACGATTGCGATACAAGGCATAGGGCACATTGACTGCTGCCGAAAACTTACCTTTCATATAGGCAATACCTGGCTCTACTGAGACAATGTATCCTGGACGACGGAAGCCTTTACTTCCACCAATCGCGTCAATAGCTGGCACACCTTCTACACGACCTCCCAACATGATGGAAAGCCCTTTGCCGATAGATTGGCTTACCCCAACACGTCCAGCAAATTGGTCAGCTACCGAAAAGTAGCCCGTCACTAAGTCAATCGTAGTTGCTTCGGGGCTACGCAGCACATTGTTAGTTTCTTTAGGGTTGAACAAATAATAACCATTAAAATAAGCGGTCATTGTTTTAGTGATTTGTCCATATCCTTGCAATTCTATACTAAACCCTACACCACCATCGCCCAATTGGATAGATTGATCAACGGGTTTGTTGATAACATAGTCTTGTTTTTCTTTATTCAATTTGTGAAAATCACCCGTTACACCCGGATTTCCAGTAGGCAGTTTAAGGCCACCACCCAAGGCAAAATTAAACTTAGGCAATTTGTAAGGATTGAGCATCCAGTAAGAAGCGGTTAGGCGCATATCTCCGATGCCTTGCGAGTAAGTATGAAAACGTTTTTGCTCAGGATTGCTACTGACGGCATTTCCGTAGTGTTCATAAAGCGAAGAGCGGTCGTTGTATTGAATCGGTAAATTGATACCAAACGACAGGCGGGCATTGGGTTGATAGCTAATCCCCAAATCTAAGGCATGGGAGAGGTTGATTACTTCGGTATTTTGTTCCAACCGCTCATGTTGTTCGACATCCCCTTTATAGTGACGAAACGAACGGAAATAGCGATAGCCCATGCTTACCTGCCATTGGGCATTTTTTTGTTTAAAATATTCGGCAGAAGATGCTGCATTGGTAGCAGTACAGCTCATGTGGCGCACGGCAACACAACCTTGCGAAAAACTTTCGTTTGCTAAAAATAAACCAATCAAAGAGTAAAAAATACGTTTCATTTGTATAAGGCAGCTTTGCAACATCTGCGTACAGATGTTTAGGTTGAAAATGGGATTGTTTTCAACCAAAGCCTTACCTGAATAAGCTACTGAGTTTGTCCTATTTTGCAGCCTGAGCCATCGGAATAGCACAACCCACGGGCGGAATATCCGTCACAGAAAGGGGCTTATGCGTGATTTCTGAACAATGAGGCTCTATTACCTCATTTTGGTAGCCTTGGGCTGCGTCTGTGTCTCGTACTTTTCCTGCATGCGTATCGCTGCACGTACACAAAGCAGTAAATGAGATCAACAGGACGCCTAATAGCATCTTCATTGGTAGCTTTGGTTAATGAATAAATGGAAGGTTGTACACGAATGTGTACAACTCAATTGCATGACCATCACTGGTCAGCTCTTACATCAGTCATTAACCTAACTCAGGAGGAGGAGAGTGAAGCAATTGCTCCGTTTGAAGCAAAGATTGATTGGACAAAACATATCCCTGAGGAGAAGTCATTTCGGCAACATACTCCAGAGGCCATTCCATAGCCGTATTAGGAAGATAAACTTTCAATAAATCACTTAATAATTTTACTGCTTTCCCCAAAGGACTTTCGGCAGGGTCGGCACTTTGGTCAGTGATTTCTTGAATCATGTTGGCCAATTCAAAAAATCGGTCGCGAGCGTGTTCGTTGGATTTGAGAGTTACGTACAAGGTGTCGTTTTCGTGACGTTGCTCCGTAACGTTATAAAACTCATTCCCATCTCTGATCAACCCTTCTTGGCCATCTTTGTTTTCCCAAGTTGTATTATAAGGCAGCGTGGGTAAGTGCATTTTTACCGTTTGCCACTTATCATTTTGACTAATGGGAGAAGCCGTTTGAAAATCGTTTTCAAAAAGCAATACAGCTACCGTCAGCCCAAACATGTTGTAGAGCAGCAGGATAAGAAGACCGATAGCAGTTAATTTTTTCAAGGAAAAGTTCTATTTCAGGTCAAAGGTATTTAAAACTTTAGAATCTTACACAAAAATTCAAACAATTTTCATGCCTAATAGCTCACATATACCACCAAAATTGTATATCATTCCAATTTATTGTGTGGTAAATATTGATTTGCAAAAGGTTAAAAAAGCGATAGTCTTGCACTTTATTTCGTACTAATGCCTGAAAACAATAGCCCAATTCAGCGCGGGTTCGCCCTGCATTGTAACCACCTCCTAAATGCATCCAATCTTCCGAAAGAATTGAACCATTGCGCGAACTTACTGGGCCATTGGTAGCTCCTTTGAAATACAAAAATGCTTCATTGGAAGCCGACAAATAAAAACCTTGTTTTTTCTTCTCAGTGTCATAGAGCGGGTAAGTTATCCAAACTTGATAGCGCCCAATATCGGCTCGTGAGGTGATTTTTGTCTGTAAATTAGTAGGTTGCCGCCACTCATAGCGTCCGCGGTGGGTGATGATAAACTTCCCTAATTTATGCTGATAAGTAGCCTGGCCAACCAATCGGTGTTCGTTTTCTCGCAAACCAAAAATATTGTGCCGTCCAAAAGCATACCCTCCGCCTACTGCCAACTTTTTGGTAACTTGATACATCAATAAGCTGTGCAAAAGCAAATGGGTATGTCCCGCAGGAAAATACTTATTCTCAACCGTCTGGCTCACGGCACTAATGGCCGAAGTGACATTCAAATTATACCCCAACTTCCCACTTAATTTCCCCATTTGTGAATAACTTGGCGATAAACCGTATAAACTCACAGTCTGAGCCTTGGCTTGAAAAAATATCATCAAAAGAAAAAAAAGGGTAGATTTTTGCATGGGTTGATAGAGGTAGATATTTTAGAAAAGAGTCGTCAAATACCATGCCATTTTTTTCATATCTCTGGTGATGTTGTGTGCTATGTTTCTATGTGGTTATTTTGCTGCATGAGAATCTTGAATATCTGCGCTTATACTTGGGCGATTGGTGGCCCCGCCCGAATCATTTACGACCATACTACGGTAGTGCTCAAGCTAGGGCATGAAGTTGATATTTTGAGCCCGATTACACCAGGCGACAAGGTGTATCCTGCCCCCGAGGGCGCCCGCGTCATCGTGTGCAAGCGCACTACGCCCATAAGCCGCGTTTTTCCTGAATTCTCGCTCGAAGTCTGGGATTATCTTCGACAACACATTCACGAATACGACGTGGTGCATTGCCACGGAATTTGGCATTTT
>JBDHXS010000400.1:0-6551 GCA_039810845.1 Runella sp.
CAGACAAACTTTTTGATATTAAAAACGACCGACGTTTGAGCGTTTATTTCTACCGAATAGGATTCGGGTTATGGTTGTTGTATATTTTATTAGGGGCAAGTTTTCTGCACGATTTCATCATCTACCGAAATCCTTGTGCAGTGATGTGTGCTTTTTTTATGGTATTTGGCTTGTCAACTTCTATGTATTATGATTACTATCATAATCACAATGAGTTTGAACAAAAGAGAAAGTGGCTTCTTATTAGTTATTTACTCTTGGCAGGCATAGTTTATTTTCTAATCCTCAAAGACAAGTCATTCCCTTTCAATTTATTCTAAGAGTTATTTCATTGTCTTTGTGATTTCGTTTAGTTTTTCCAATTTTTCCTGAAAATCACCTTTAAGTTTATTTCTGATTTGTTGCAAATTTTCTAAGGTTTCCTGCAAAGATTCAGGTAAAATTTCTTCTAAAACTTCCCTAAAACGTTTTGCAAAAGTAGGCGACTTTCCATTAGTTGAAATCGCGATTTTCAAATCGCCTTTTTTTACGACTGAACTCAGATAAAAATCGCATAAATCAGGTGTATCAGCAACGTTGACCAGTATTCGGCGAACTTTACAATCTTTTTGTATCTGATTATTTACAGCTTTATCATTGGTGCCAACTATCACTAAGTCCTTGTCGTCTAAAAATGCGGGTTCATACCTCTTTTGTATCAATATAAGAGATGGGTGTAAAACTGCCAATGCTCGAATTTCTTCTCGAATTTCAGGCGCAATGAGCGTTATATGCGTTTGAGGGGAATTAACCAAAACAGCCGTCAATTTTTCTAAACCTACGTATCCACCACCTACAATAAGTAGGTGAAGCTGCTCAAGTTTAATAAAAATAGGAAAGAGAGAATTCACGATGTATATTTTACAGTTTTATCATTAGTTTTTCACCCTTACCCAGTTGTCAGTCCGGCCAATTAGAGAAACACCAATATAGCCTCGAACATCCAATTGATTTGGATTAATAAGACGCATTTTGCAGCTATACTCTTTACCATTCTCAGGGTCATAAATTTTTCCGTCTTCCCATACGTTATCGCCATCATACTTAAAATTACTTAAATTAACCATCCCTAAAATAGGGCGAGATTTCTTTTGGGTATCAGCATTTTTGGTGTCTAACTTAGGCTTGCCCGTCGCAGGGTCATTGGGTTCTTTAAGCCATATAATTTTACCAAAATACCTATCACCTTGCTTATAAATCTGCACATGCCCTTTTTTAGAACCAGTTAGCCAAGTACCTAGGCAAGCATCTGGGTTGTTCTGGGCAAAGCCCCCTAAAGATAGAAAGGCAAAACACACTAACAATCTTAGATTTTTCATATTGAGATTTGGTTTTGAATACGAACGCAAGTTTAGTGCTTTTTATTACAGAAGCAAATGAAGCTATTCGGTTCTTCTTTGATTATGGTATAGATTGTCTATTTTTACACAAAACTCTTTAAGCTGTATGCATAATATAACGTCTATCTTTACCGATTTAGGGGGTAATTTTATTATTCCATCTGAAATTTTAATTGAAAAAGTTAAAAAGGTCAAAGCTTTTGTATTTGATTGGGATGGAGTTTTCAATAATGGTACAAAAAGCGAGCATGGAAGCAGTAATTTTAGTGAAGTAGATTCAATGGGAACGAACTTACTAAGATTTGGTTGGTGGCTATTTCAAGCGCAAATGCCATATATAACTGTTATCTCTGGTGAACGAAACTTGTTATCTTTTCAATTAGTAGAAAGAGAACATTACCATGCTTGTTATTTTCGTATTAAACATAAAATTGAGGCCTTAGAGCATTTTATGTCTACTCGGAATCTTGCTGCGGAAGAAGTGGCCTTTTTCTTTGATGATGCCTTGGACTTATCCATTGCTGAAAAATGTGGCGTACGTATTCTCATTAGACACAAAGGTAATCCACTATTCCAGAAATATGTCATTGAAAAAAAACTTGCTGATTATATTACTGCTCAAGAAGGTGGTAACTTTGCCGTAAGAGAAGGGTGTGAGTTGCTATTAGGTCTGATAGGTATCCATGACCAAACTATCACTGAACGCCTCAATTTTCACCCCTATTATGATCGCTATTTATCAGAAAGGCAACTTATAGAGAGTCGCTTTTTTACATTAAAAAATGGCAATTTCGAAGAAGCCCTCAACCCTATTATTTAGAATTAGCCCCTTGATTCGAGCATTCCATTTATCAATAATTAGTAAATTTGATACAAGTAATGGCTAACTTTACATTCAAAAATGTAAGCAATGGATTTTCAAGAGAATAGCCTAAAAACAGGCAATGGAGGCGTAATTATTACAAGTGTGGAAGATTTACTAAATTGGGCACGGCTGTCATCGCTATGGCCTATGGGCTTCGGGCTTGCTTGCTGTGCTATTGAAATGATGGCATCCTACGCATCTAACTATGATTTGGAAAGATTTGGTATTTTCCCTCGCCCATCTCCACGTCAGTCCGATGTAATAATTGTAGCTGGGACTGTCACTTTTAAAATGGCAGACAGAATTCGTCGCTTATATGAACAAATGCCCGAACCACGTTACGTGATTTCAATGGGCAGCTGTTCTAATTGTGGTGGACCTTACTGGGAACATGGCTACCATGTTGTAAAAGGTGTTGATAGGATTATTCCCGTTGATGTTTATGTTCCAGGTTGTCCTCCTCGCCCAGAAGCATTAATTGGCGGTTTCTTAAAATTGCAGGAAAAAATTAACAAAGAGCGCCCTATAGCTCCTCAATTATTACTAAAAATAGAAAAAGAAACAGAGTAATACATGAAATTTCACGAGATAAAGGAGATATTATCTAACAAATTTGGTGAAAATACTTTTTTGGAAATCAACCAAAAATCTAATCAACCTATTCTACAAATAGGCATACAGCAACTTATAGAGGCATGTAAATTCCTATACGAAGACGAACGCCTCTTTTTTGATTATTTAGTATGCCTAACTGGTATTGATAATGGATTAGAAAAAGGAACAGTAGATGTTCTTTATAATTTAACTTCTATACCTTATCAACATAACTTAACAATAAAAGTAACAATCTCTCGCCAAATTGAAGGATACTTCTGTGCCATACCAACCCTAAGTAATATATGGAAAACTGCTAATTGGCATGAACGAGAGACTTTTGATTTAGTAGGAATTTATTTTGAAGGGCATCCAGATTTGCGGCGTATTTTACTTCCCAGTGATTGGCATGGTTATCCACTTCGTAAAGACTATCAAGAGCAAGACTGCTACCATGGAATAAAAGTAACTTATTGAAAACCAAATAAATAAAAATATTTCTTGACATGTTCAAAAAAAATGCTATCCTTCGCAACAATTTTCAGCAGAAAAGCGTTGGATTTGCAAGTTTTCTTTGGTTTTTAACCTTATTTTAGAACTAATAAAAGGAAGAGAGTATGTATTGGACACTGGAATTAGCCTCCTATTTAGAAGATGCGCCTTGGCCGGCTACGAAAGACGAATTGATTGATTTTGCTATTCGTACAGGTGCACCCTTGGAAGTTGTCGAAAACTTGCAAGAATTAGAAGATGACGGTCAGCCTTATGAAAGCATCGAAGAAATTTGGCCTGACTACCCAACAAAGGACGATTTCTTCTTTAATGAAGATGAATATTAATAAAAAAGCCCATATGAATGGGCTTTTTTATTAATATTTATTCATATGAATAAATATATAATAAAAAGAAAACCCACTCAGAGAGTGGGTTTTATAATAATTGTGGCGGCTACCTACTTTTCCACATTTTATTGTAGTATCATCGGCGGAGCGGGGCTTAACTTCTCTGTTCGGAATGGGAAGAGGTGAACACCCACCCTGTAACCACCATCAAGGTTTTGTGATTCGGATTGACAAGAGGTGAAGCCGAACGCGGCTCCGAACCTACCCTGTAACCACCATCAAGACTTTACGATTTGGTGTTAATCAAAACACTAATCAATCTCTTTAGACTTTATAAATCCTATACCTATTATATGACATTGGGAGAAAAATAAGAAAACATTTTTATTAAGAAGATATTGGGCAATTAGTACTGCTCAGCTTTGATGTCACCACCTTTACACTTGCAGCCTATCAACGTCATCGTCTATAACGTCCCTTGTTTGGAAGTCTCATCTTCAGGCCGGTTTCGCACTTAGATGCTTTCAGCGCTTATCCGTTGCCCACGTAGCTACTCGGCCGTGCAACTGGCGTTACAACCGATTCACCAGCGGTGAGTCCAACCCGGTCCTCTCGTACTAAGGTCAGCCCCCGTCAAACTTCCTACGCCCATCACAGATAGGGACCGAACTGTCTCACGACGTTCTGAACCCAGCTCGCGTGCCACTTTAATCGGCGAACAGCCGAACCCTTGGGACCTTCTCCAGCCCCAGGATGTGACGAGCCGACATCGAGGTGCCAAACCATCCCGTCGATGTGAGCTCTTGGGGATGATCAGCCTGTTATCCCCGGCGTACCTTTTATCCTTTGAGCGATGGCACACCCATGCGCAACCACCGGATCACTAAACCCTGGTTTCCCACCTGTTCGACCCGTCGGTCTCACAGTCAAGCTGGCTTGTGCTTTTGCACTCCCCTGACGATTACCGTCCGTCATGAGCCAACCTTTGGAAGCCTCCGTTACTCTTTTGGAGGCGACCACCCCAGTCAAACTACCCACCATGCGCGGTCTTCTTTTCAGAATTAGAACACAGAATACAAAAGGGTGGTATTTCAACGTTGGCTCCATGAATCCTGACGAACCCACTTCATAGCCTCCCACCTATCCTACACATTCATATCCCATGTTCAACGCAAAGTTATAGTAAAGGTGCACGGGGTCTTTCCGTCCCGTGACGGGTAAGCGGCATCTTCACCGCTACTACAATTTCACCAAGCTCACGGTTGAGACAGTGCCCAGATCGTTACACCATTCGTGCAGGTCGGAACTTACCCGACAAGGAATTTCGCTACCTTAGGACCGTTATAGTTACGGCCGCCGTTTACTGGGGCTTCGATTCAAACCTTCGCTTGCGCTAAGCTCCCCTCTTAACCTTCCAGCACCGGGCAGGTGTCAGGCAACATACGTCGACTCGCGTCTTTGCGTTGCCCTGTGTTTTTGTTAAACAGTCGCCTGGGCCATTTCTCTGCGACTCAATTTTACTCGAGTGTCCCTTTTCCCGAAGTTACAGGACTAATTTGCCGAGTTCCTTAACCGTGATTCACTTGAGCACCTTGGTATATTCTACCCAGCTACCTGTGTCGGTTTCCGGTACGGGCTCATGCAAGCTGATGTTTCAGCGGTTTTTCTTGGAGGCCAGTTCAAGTATTCGCTTTGTCCGTAAACGCTGCTCAACGAAGACTTCCGTCACTTCGTATACTCTCCCCTACCCCGTGCGCTTCACACTTGCATCAGGTGCAGGAATATTAACCTGCTATCCGTCAGGTGCGGCCTTCGCCTTCCCCTTAGGCCCCGACTAACCCTCAGTTGATTGACATAGCTGAGGAATCCTTAGCTTTACGGTGTGTATGGTTCTCACATACATTGTCGTTACTTATGCCTACATTTGCTTTTCCATCCGCTCCACCATGGTTTACACCACAACTTCTCCGCAAATGGAATGCTCCCCTACCGATATTACTATCGCATCGCTTCGGTGATATACTTGATGCCCGTTTATTATCGACGCCCGCCCCGCTCGACCAGTGAGCTGTTACGCACTCTTTAAATGTATAGCTGCTTCCAAGCTAACATCCTGGCTGTCTCGGCAGTCAGACTTCCTTTGTTCAACTTAGTATATACTTTGGGACCTTAGCGGTTGCTCTGGGTTGTTCCCCTCTCGGACCGTGACCTTAGCACCCCGGCCCTCACTGCTGTGTCTATTTGAGCCCATTCGGAGTTCGTCAGAATTTGGTAGGATTTGACTCCCCCGCATCCTATCGGTAGCTCTACCTGACTCAAACGCCCCACAACGCTGTTCCTAAAAACATTTCGGGGAGTACGAGCTATTTCTCAGTTTGATTGGCCTTTCACCCCTACCCTCAGTTCATCCAAAAACTTTTCAACGTTTACTGGTTCGGTCCTCCATGCAGTGTTACCCACACTTCAACCTGACCACGGGTAGATCACCAAGTTTCGCGTCTGCTCTCATTAACTAATCGCCCTGTTCAGACTCGCTTTCGCTTCGGCTCCGTTCCTGAAAAACTTAACCTCGCTAATAAGAACAACTCGTAGGCTCATTATGCAAAAGGCACGGCGTCACCCCAAAGGGCTCCGCCCGCTTGTAAGCGCATGGTTTCAGGTTCTATTTCACCCCGGTACTCCCGGTACTTTTCACCTTTCCCTCACGGTACTCGTCCACTATCGGTCTCTCAGTCGTATTTAGCCTTGGCGGATGGTGCCGCCGATTTCAGAGGGGATTCCTCCGGTCCCCACCTACTCAGGATACTGCTACGTTGACTTATTGTACATTTACGGGACTTTCACCCTCTGTGGTCGTCCTTCCCAGACCGT
>JBDHXS010000401.1:0-6543 GCA_039810845.1 Runella sp.
TGGAGCCGTGCGAAAGGGTGTTTGTGCTTCGGCATCGATTCGGGCCCGTGGGGAATGGGTGAGGTGCTGTCATCACGGGCCGCGGTGCAAAGTTAAAATTATTGGTGTGAAGAAAAAGTGCAGAGAGAGATGGGTATATTTGTGGGAGAAGAAATTTTCTCAACATGCTTGACACTTTATATCGTATAGGCCAATATCTGTCTCAGGATAGTACCCGCGAGGAGTTTGATGATATTATTGCACCTCCGCCTATTGACGAGAACGAAAAGAAAAAGGAATGTCAATTCCTGATAGCAGAAGTTGTTTTTAACCTGGACGTTGGTATTTTTCAGTTAAATCCCCAGCCCAGGGTATATGATGAATTGGACAAATCTGCTAAATGGACAGCTTACTCACTACGTTGCATTAAGATTCAAGGTGGAAATAACAAGAGTATTTATCTAACCGTAGATCCCCGAAAATCATTTGAGCCTTGGAAAAAGACTTTGTTTGGAAAGGAAGATAAGTCTGGCACTCCGCCCAAGGCGCCTGAATTATTGGAAGCTATTCAGAAGGACTATCCTGATTTGTCTGATTCTACTGTTTGTAAAGCTGTTACCAAAATTTTTAAAATGCGAACCGCTTTTGCTGCTGAATTTCCAGAATGGAAGAAGGTGGTGGAGGCATTGAATTGGAGCGAAAAAACACGTGTAGTGTTGCTTGTTGCTTCGATAGTGTCCGAAGAATTAGGCTGTATAGTACCTACCCCTGTGGCACATTTAGATGGTTATGATGAGCTTTTACGTCGCAAGTTTTTACAAACTGATGTTGAAACAATTAATTCTGAGGACCCAGCAAGTTTGATGCCGCCAAAAATTTGCTATGTGACTGGAAATTTACAAGCGAAAGTTGAAGAGCCATATTTTAATAGTCGATATAGTTTGAATAAAATGTTCGTAACCACGACGAAAAATTATGCTTCTGGGTTTGATGATAAATTATTTTCTAATAATTATCAGGCTGGTAAAGAAGCTCAAGTCTTTTTGGAGCGAGGCTCCAAGTATATTCTGGATAATTTAACTGTCAAGATCGCCGGAGTAGACCATTGCATTTTGCCACAGTTTTATTCCAGCCAATCTATTGATTTGTCTGATCAAACAACTCGAATCAAAAACAAGTCTGAATTGCTTTTCTTGATGCGAGAGCATGAAGAATTTAGCACTTTGATTTGGGAGTTTAATGAAATGTCAGAAGGCCAGATTTACTGGATTACTTTTCTGGGTTATGAATCCGATGGTAACTTTTTTAAGACAATCAATCAGATAAAAGATGTAAGCAAAACTCATTTCGAGCAGATAATCAGGGTGCTGTTGGAAGTAAATGATGAAATGTTACAGGCTGCCGGGCAACAGTGGATCGAAACAATGACCTACGGTAAAGAGAAAAAATATTTTAGTTTTAACTTTAATGCAATTTACAATTTGATTCCAGTTCGAAAAGACAAGGAAAAACGTAATGCAGCATTAGCACTTTTTAAAGCAATATTAGAGCGGCGCCCAATTGAAAAAAATGCCTTGTTAACATATTTCTCCGAACTCGTTCAATGCCATAGGTTTGGGCGTTACACGGGATATAACATTATGCCAAATACTGTTTTTGATTTTGCAATTAGAGATTCCGTTTTTCAATACCATGCACTCCTTTTATTCTTGAAAAAAATTAAACTTTTGAATATGGAAGATCACCCAAATCCTTCATTGGCCACTTTAGAAGAAAGTAATTCTGCAATTGCCGCATTTATTAGCCGCATGAGCTATACTGATGATCAAAAGGCAGTCTTTTACCTCGGCAGGGTACTAAATAGCATAGGCCAGGCCCAGTACAAAAAAGGTCATAAAGCAAAACCTGTATTACAAAAGGTAAATTATAATGGTATGGATGCAGCTGCTCTTAAAAGACTACATGCAGACCTCTTTGAAAAAAGCAAACAGTATGAAGTGCTTAAATATAACGAATCAAATTTTTCTAAGTTTACCGACTTATTTGTAGACTCAAAAGACGATCCTTGGAATAAAAGAATGAAACCTGAAGAAAGCCTTTTTTACTTGCTTTCAGGTTACTCTTTCCGAACACCTAAGGAAGCGGTGTCAGACGAAGACATCGAATCTTCATCAAGCTTAACTTTACTTTAATGTTATATTTATTTACACAAAATCAACCTGTAAAACATGGAAAATAGCCCTTCTATCGCCCGAAATTCCGATTTCCTATTTCTTTACGAGGCCATTCAATGCAACCCTAACGGCGATATTGACCAGGAAAACAAGCCCCGTATGGATTATGACAATCAGATCAATTTGGTCACAGATGTTCGACTGAAGCGTTATATACGTGACTATCTAAAAACAACCGGCTCCGAAATTTTTGTTGATATGGAGGGAGAAAACAAAGTGAGCCCGGAAAGCAAACTAATCGCTGTATTGGAGCGTTTGCTGGCCAATTCTGACGAAGTTGAAAGCATATTTGCAGATCGACCTGAACTTGCTGAAAAATTCAAAGAAATTAAGTCAAAGGCAAAAGCAACAAATGCCAAAGACCTTATCAAAGCAATGCAAGCCGGCAAAGAATCAGGCGAAGTTAACCGGCATATCTTGGCCTACTTAGTTAAGCAGAAATTTATCGACATTCGTTTTTTCGGCTCTGCCTTTGCCATCGGCGGATTTACCAAATCTTATATTGGGCCTATTCAAATCAACTGGGGCTACTCTTTACATAAGGTTCAATTAATGGAAAGTAATTCCATTGTTACAATTATGAATGATGGATCAAGCACTATTGGGAAAGATTATCGTGTACATTACAGTTTGCTGGCATTTTCGGGAACTGTGAATAAACATGCTGCTATTAGTACAGGATTATCCGAATCTGATCTGAATCAATTCCGTAGAGCGATTTGGGAAAGTATCCCGGCATTACCTACTCGCTCAAAGATCAATCAATATCCTAAGCTCTATGTTGAAGTAGTTTACAATGATGGCTTTAACAATGGGCGTTTTGGTGACCTACGACAGTATGTTTCAGCTATGCCCGTCAATGGCCTTGACGAAAAACAAATTCGAAAATTTGATGACCTTACTCTCGATTTATCAAAATTAAAGGATGCTTTTGCCGGGCAAGTTGGAACTGACAAGCCTGTTAAGGAGGTAAAAATCATATGTGGCAATGGCGTTCAGTTTACCCTGTAAAAATTCCTGAATCGTAAGATTTACACTGAAAACCAATCCATCATGGAAATTTTATCCTTCGATGTTTGTGGAAAATTGGCGCATTTTAGAAAGTACTACGCCAACAACACGGCTTTTACGTATTCTATGCCGCCACGAACAACAGTTATGGGTATGTTAGCGGCTATATTAGGCTACTCCCGTGACCAATACTATGAACGGCTTGCTTCCAATCGGCTTCGGATAGGAGTGCGCATATTACAACCTGTAAAAAAGTCGTTTCATAGACTTAATTTTTTAAGCATTAAATCACGCGGCGATGCTTTGGAGGGTACGGGAGACTTTACAGGAGCAGGAGGTCATATTCAAACGCCATTTGAAGTCGTAAGCGGGTTACATATCGGCCAGGATTGGGTGCGTTATCGACTCTTTGTTGCTCCCAATGAAAAGGACAGTGAAGAATTCACACTGATTAAAGAAGCCATTTTACAAAGCAAGCAACACTTTAATCTTACACTTGGGGTTGCCTGCTTCTCAGGATGGATTGAAACGCCTATATTACATGAACAAATAGTTGAAAGTCGCGCAGAAGGTTTTGTGCCTCTACACTCGGCCGTCCCCTCTAACAAAATTGAAAAATTAGACTTTCGAAAGGCTTCAA
Source organism: Runella sp. (assembly GCA_039810845.1). Lineage (GTDB taxonomy): Bacteria > Bacteroidota > Bacteroidia > Cytophagales > Spirosomataceae > Runella. The sequence goes on from JBDHXS010000401.1 coordinate 3,865, forward strand.
ACAGTGTAGCAGGAGAAAACTACCTTGAGGAGGAATTGATGCCATGCGATTTCGCAAGTAACAATGATCGAGAATTGTCAAAACTCATCCGAGTGTTGTTTAGTACAGAAGGTAAACCTTATTGGGCAGAATTGAATGCCTCTTTCTACACTGTGCCGGATCATGCGGGGGATAATCAAAATATACTTTTCCTCGAATGAAGCAGTTTTTCTCTCACGCAGGCAATTTTAAAGGCCGTGAAATTAAACCTAAGTTATTAAGGGATCACACTTCGGGTGTCACTCAAAAAGCTCTTGTGCAGCTTTCGCCGCAGGCATTTGGGCGAGATTTAAGCCATTTTTTTAAGCAAATAGGGCTGTATCATGACTTGGGCAAGTACACGCCACATTTTCAAAATTACTTACTTAAATCGGGTTATTTCAATCCCCGCTTAAAGCGGCATGCAATGTTTGGCGCCTTTGTCCTATGCTGTAAATTTTTACAAAATGGGGGGTCGGCAGAGGAGGCTATGCTATCTTTCTATATCATACGTCATCATCACGCAGACCTTTCTAATTTTGACAACATAAAGACGCTTGTAGATGAAGAAGGTGAGGAGATAAATATTTTTAAACAACAGCTGGCCAGCCTTCTCGATGACATACCTCAAATATCATATGAATTAGGTGAACCGGGCCTTGGAGGCTGGCTCGCTTTCCCAGATAGAAGAGATTTTGGCGATGCCCGAAAACAGTTTGTTAAGTTTGAACGTAACATTCGTCACTATTTTGAGATTAACTACTTGTTTTCTTTATTAATTGAGGCAGATAAATTAGATGCTTCTGAAACGCCAATTTACCAGCGGAAAGATCCTGGAAGTGATGCTGTAAGCAAGTATGTAGCCGGATTTAATGAAAACCAACTTCGAAACCGAGTGAGACATACGGTTTTGAATCAATTGAGGCAACTTAATCTGGAAACAAACAGATTATTTACGTTGACAGCCCCAACTGGAGTAGGCAAGACCTTGACAGCACTGGATTTTGCCCTGCACCTTCGTGACAAAGTGCCTAGTTTACGTCGTGGTCATATCATATATGTTTTGCCGTTTATTAATATTATTGAACAGAGCTATGAGGTTTATCAAAATGTATTTAAAGGGGCAGGAATAGAAATATTAGCACATTATCAGTATGCAGATATTTTTAGGTCGGAAGAAAGAATGGATGATTATGAGGGGAACGAGCAGGATTACCATCAGAAGGCCATGGGGCTTGACACCTGGCAAGCCGATATCGTAATTACCTCATTCGTGCAGTTTTTGCATACTTTAATTGGAAATCGAAACAAGTTGCTTAAAAAATACAACCACTTAGCCGATAGTATTATTATTCTAGATGAAGTCCAGACACTCAGGCTGGAGTTATTACCTGTGGTAGGAGCGACCCTGTATTATTTAACTCAATTCTTGAATGCCCGAGTCATATTAATGACTGCAACTAAACCTGAAATAATGCGGCTTGCTTTTGATAAGATATTATCCAAAGAATCGGTATCGTATGAAGAAAGTCTGGCGTTTGAGCTTTTGCCTGACTTTGAACATGTTTTTGCTTCATACAGACGTACCAAGATAGTCCCTTTACTTGAAATAAATTTGGACCAGCATGATGGAGAGGAAGTTTTTCTGAATCAGGTTTTTATCGAAAAGTGGAGTCCTGATAAAGCATGTCTTCTAGTGGTAAATAAAGTAAATCGAAGCATTGCTTTGTTTGAAATAATAAGACAGTATTTTGAAAAAAATAATATAGGCAACCCTGTTTATTGTCTTTCTACAAATATTGCTCCGGCTCATCGCCTTTTGAGAATTGAGCAAATTAAGTCAGATTTTAATGCAGGGCATAAACCTGTTCTTGTGGCAACTCAGGTTGTTGAAGCAGGGGTAGATTTAGACTTTGATATGGGCTTTCGTGATCTAGGGCCTGTGGACTCTATTGTACAAGTTGCGGGGCGCATAAACCGTCAGTCTAATCCACTCAACCCGGAAATACCGCATAAACCTCTATATGTTGTAGATTTTAAAGATTGTAAACGTGTTTATGGGGATGTGACGGAATGGCATGCCCGAAATGCTTTGTCTGGCAAATCTGAAATTGTAGAAGCTGAATATTTAAAATTGGTAATGGCATATTTTCAGGAAGTCAGCGATATTGGGTATGGCCAATCTCTTAAAATTTTTTCGGCGATGAAGGAGTTACGGTATTCCGATCTGGACGAAGAATTTCAGGTTATAAAAGAAACGCCACATACCCGGTCTGTTTTCGTGTTATGTGATGATAGGGCGTTTGAGGTGAAAGATGCATTTGATCGTTGGCAACGTTTTGAAATCAGTAAGGAAGGTTTTGAAAAGGAATACAAAAAAGACTTTCATCAACGGATTATTGCTGTTCCGAAGTGGTACACCGGCCATTTAACAACGATTTCAAAAGATATTTTTCTGGCCATGCCGGAAGATTATGATTATGAGACTGGATTTATCCGGGAACGTACTCAATCTGTATCTGATACTGTTATTACGCTTTCTTTATGACCACCCACCTCCCTATCTCCACTATCTCCTTCCCCGAAATTCGCCTCCCTCAGCGTGCGGCGGCGCAATTGCGCGGTTTTTTCGGGCAGTATTTTCAGGAGCACAGTCCGTTG
>JBDHXS010000402.1:0-6524 GCA_039810845.1 Runella sp.
GCAGTTTTGCGGATTTTCTTTCAATAATTTGTATTTGTCGTTCATAATCAAAGTTTTACAACAAAAATAATAGTTTTTTAATTAAGAAATAGGTCTAATATAATTTTTAACTCCTGGGCTTAGTGTATCATACATTCTTCCAGCGGTTCGCCATTTATTAAATAAGGTTTGGCTTCGACAAGGACAAAAACGATGCGGCAAATTTCGGTACTGCTTGGGTTACGCCACTTGTGAATCGTGCCTCGCTGTACGATAATTCCGCCCGCTTCTACGGTTTTATAGACTTGATTATCTAATTCCAGTTCAATTTGACCACGCATCACGATTCCGTAATCAATGCTATTGGTACGGTGCATGGGCGATGATGCATTGGGCAGCATATCCACTACCCTGATAACCGACCCACCTTTTAGGGTTGTGCCTGCATCTCTGTTACGTCCGTCGGTTTCATCATTACAGTCGGCAGGGACAGTGGCCGTAGTCCAAATGGTAGCCATGGCTGCATCCCCCGTTGGAATCACAACCGTTTCAAAAGATTCATCAGACGAAAAGATGGCCATTCCTTCTTTTGTATGTCCCGTAACTACTCTTCTAATTGGGGTTAGCATTAGATTATTTTTAATAAATGGGTTTGATCAACAGCTATCTTACAGCCCTTAGAGTGGCGTCGTCAATTCATTCAGGTCAGACTATTGTCAGACCTTTTGCCACAATAATATTATTTTGCTGAAAAGTAAGACAAAAGTAGGAAGAAGATAAAAGGGGCGGTTATTCAAAAAGAGGCGAATACTGTTCAATTTCAATCCATTTTCTACGAAAAATGCTAATTAAGTCATCAGCCGATATTCGCTTGGGCGCATTCCCGTTTGGGATTTAAAAAAGCGAGCGAAATTGCGTATTTCATTTTTGCCGAGTTCATAGGCGATTTCGGTTATGGTCAAATCAGTCTGCTTTAATAAAACTTTGGCTTCAAGCAGCAACATTTCATTGAGCAAATCAAGGGCTGATTTGCCCAGAGTTTTTTTGACACATTTGTTCAAATGATTGGGCGAGATTGCCAATAACTCCGCATAATCAACAATCTTTTGTTTTTCATAAATATACTCCGATAAGTATTTTTTATACTGCTCGGTAATCTGAAAAGCAGAGTCATTGGTCTTTGCATTTTGGTTATTGATAAATGATTTTAACTCGGTAAAAACTGCCATCAGATAGATCCTAAGAATATCTAAGCGACAGTTATCCCCAACATGATACTCCGCTATCAATCTTTCGAGTAAAGGAATAATTCGGGCTTTTACCTCCTCATTGATTAGCACGATGGGATTGGAATTGAAACCCAGAAAAGTAAATTCATTGATGAGGTCTTTGGTTTTGTAATCCACATTGAGCAACTCCATATCAAAATGGCAGTAGTACCCTTCGCTTCCGAAGCATATTTCTTGGTGGGTTGTAATTTGATAAGCAGGCAGAAAAAAGAAAGTGTTCTCCCCGAAGTCGTAACTATCCAAACCTTTGCTTCGGATGCTGCGTCCTTTGGTCAAAAAGAAAAAACTATATACAGATATGCGCCGTGGAACTATGTCGGACTGGGTCGGGAAATTCACAATTTTCATATAATCTTCGATGCGATTAATATGGAAATTAGAGTGAACTTTGGTAGTGAAAGCAATGTACCCTTTCATTTCTCTCTGCAAGTTAGAAATCAATTGTTCTGCATCAATTATTGGGACTTTGCTAATTCCTTGCATTTCTATATTATTTTATTTGTTGAATTACTTTCTCACAAGAACGCACCGCCAACGCCACACTTGTAAGTGTTGGGTTTGAGGCAGTAGGTATTGGAATTACGCCATTTCCACCCACAAACAGGTTTTCAAAATTCCATACTTGCGAATAGGTATCACACACCGACTCGCCATCGTTTTCTGCTCCCATTCGGGTAGTGCCTTCGTAATGGAGAGATGTACCTGGCGGCATGAGTGTTTGTCCACCATCTTTTATCTCTCTACCAAACGAATTGACAACTTTCTTTTGGAATGTCTTCGCTGCCTCAATTGAGGTTATATCTTTCTCTGTCAATTTGAACTTGAAGTTCATTTTGGGCATACCAAGATAGTCTTTTTCTGTTTCAGAAAAAACAATTTTATCCTCAAAATTTGCTTCTTTCAATCCTCCCCAACCCAATCCAATTACGTGCTTAGTTTCGGCATCTACCACGGTTTTCATAGGGGATAAATCCATGTGCATGATTTGACCGTGAAAAGGGTGATTGGGCGCATCGAAGGGTGTCCAAAAAACACCAACGGTTGGATCGTGTGATTTACGATCACTGGTCTTAAAAGTACTACCGCCTACATTTTTTGCAAGTAAATCCAAATCTAATTCTACAAAAGTGAATATAAACGGGTGTTCATTTAGGTAATGCCCCAACGCTTTTGGTCTGATGCCCGATGCCCACAAAAGCTGTGGTGTGCGGAGTGGGTCGGCTGCTACAATTACGATTTTTGCTTCTACTGCTTCTTTGACACCTGTTTGCCTGTTCTCAATCTCTGCCCCTATTACTTTACCATTTTCATGGTTAAGTTTACGGCAAATAGTATCTGAACGTAGCTCAAAATTAGGTTTTTCGAGTGTATCTCCCAATATGACATCGGAGGCTACCCAATATCGGTTTCCTTCGGCATCTTTTGTGCAAGCCAAAGGCATTGGTTGTGCTTGGCGATTGGGCGAATGATTGCCGCCAAGTGCTTGATTGAGAATATTGATAATGGCCTGTCCTTCTTCTGTAATTGGAAAAGCTTCCTGTGTTACATTCAATATTTTTTCAGCAGCAGTGAGTGCATTTTCCATCTCATTTTCAGGGATAAACGGAATGCGCTCGCCTTTGCCAGGGCGAGGGCATGCACACGTCCAATGAATACCCATGCCACCTAAATTGGTTGACATAGATATTGAAGGCATCTCATTAATGGCAAGGTCGTCCATGGTATCAGTTACCAAATGTGTTCCTGCACGAGCCAATATTTCGGGGCGTAGGTCGCCACGCCGCACCGCATCGGCACGCTCAGCCACCGAAACCATTGGATAAGGTTCATTTTTAGGACCTTGCGATAAAACTTGGGCATTTTCCATCTCTTTGGGGTCAGTGATATTTTTAACGTGTTGCCCGATTTTATCCGAAACCTTTGGACCCGCATCAACCATCAAGATTTTGGCTTGTGGTTTTTGTTCTGAAATAATGCGTGCATACGTAGCCCCAACTGGGCCAGAACCTATGATGAGAATGTCGGTTTTCATTTCAACTTTGTTTATTAGTTCAACTGTTTTTAAAGAAATTATACAACATTGCCGCTACGGCTGCTCCGCCAAAACAACCCACAAAGTATATCCAGCCGTCACTCCATGCCCCCCAGTTGATAAAGGTGCTTGATACAAAAACAATGGGATTGAATACTCCACCTGAAATAGTACCAACTGAATAAGCCATGACGGTGATAGTGAGACCAATTGCTATACCATAATAGCTGTTTTGATTATCTTTATTGAAGACATTCAAATACACAAAAGCAAGCAGAAAAGTGGCTAAAAACTCAGCAATGAGTGCCTTTATTGGGTTTTTGATGTAAGCAGCTTCCGTACGAATTTGGGTGGGATCTAACAAATACATCACTACAAAAATCGCTAACACACAGCCTATCACCTGCACTAACATATATTTGAGAGTATCCGAAAGACCGATTCGTCGCTGGATGAAAGCTGCCAGAGAAATAGCGGGGTTGTAATGCCCGCCAGAGATTTTGGCACCTGCATACACCAAAATCGTCATTGTAAGACCAATAGACAGACGGGTCATCATGCCAGCCCCTGTAACCATACTTGTGGGTACGGTCATCCATAGGGCAAAAGTGAAAAAGAATGAACCTATGAGTTCGATAGCGTACTTCTTCATCATTATTAAGGGGTTGATTAAAACATTGCTTTGGGGTTTATCGCTTTCTCGGGTACAGGTTGCAATACATCCCAATGTTCGACAATCTTACCGTTTTCGAGGCGGTAAATATCGGCTACTGCACCGCCAAGCTGTGATTTATTCATACGTCCATGCACATGAATTACCGCCAAATTGCCATCAACGATAATTCTTTTTATATCGAAAATGGCTTCTGGATTTGAAAACTTGGGTTTGAGAGCCGTAATTGCCGCTTGTCTTCCATCCAAAATATTTGGGTTGTGCTGTATATAATCTTCGGCAACATATTTCATGAAAGCCTTCTCTACGTCTTTCTGTCGGTAAAAAATATCTGCAAAGTCTTCGATAATTTTTCGGTTTTTCTTCGTCATTTCCCCGTTTTTTGGAGCAATGTTCATTTGTGATGAAACACCTGTTTTTGCAGTTTTATCCACTCTAAAAGACAAAAAGCATACAGCCAAACACAAAAGTGAAATAGTTAAAAGTCTCATAATCAATATTTAAGAATTGAGTAAAGCACATCCAACGCCCCCGCATCTGGTAAAGTAACCGTCGAAGGTGTTCCCTTAAACATCATAATCATTTTCTTTTCACCTTCATAAGGCTGCCAATTGGGTAGAGATGCTCCGTTCGGATTGCCATTTTTAACGAAATTGACCCAATACGACGACATTGCCTTCGCCATTTGGTGGTCTTGTTGTTCCCAATTCCGATTAAAAAACTTCAAATTATCAAAGGCAAAAGGAACTTCTGCCGTGTGAAAAGCTCCGTAGAGGGCATCGCCGCTGGGTTTGATATCTTGGTCAAAACGATACATATATACCTTACGCCCATTTTTTGAATGGAGGTTTGCCCATGTATAATTTTGCAAACCAAAGATTAAATCACTTTCCAATTTTGCTTTTTTTACGGCTGCGTCTTGGTCATTGACTGGTGCATAAGCAGACAATACTTTACTACTGTTTTCTTTGAATTGTTTTTCAACCGATGTTTGAAAATCGTTCAAAGTCGTTGGGGATACTTTTTTCCCTCCTTCATATTCATTCCAGCCTGTGAGCAAAATAATAGGATTGTCTTTTTTCTTGGCAACAATGGCAGGAATGGGTTCTGGCAATACATATCCATCAATCACAGGGGCAAAAAAGCGTTTGACATTCTGTACTATTACTTCGGCAGGTAAAGCCCTTAGTTCTTTGATAGATGAAACATTGCATTTTTTCAAGAAATTAGCCCCTTCTTGTTCTTCCTGCTGCATTGATGGCGTTTTGATTAGCGGATTTCCACTGGTAAAGCAAGCACCACTTTCGGCAATCGCCTTTTGAAAAAGTCCAGCGGCAAGCGGTGAACTTACCAAACAATTGACGCTCATCGAGCCAGCCGACTGTCCTGCAATGGTAATATTGTTGGGGTCGCCACCAAAGTTTTGAATGTTTTCTTTTACCCAACGCAAAGCTGCAATCTGGTCTAACAAGCCATAATTGCCAGAGCTTTTGGTAGGCGATTCGGCAGAAAGCTCCGCATGAGCCAAAAACCCAAATACATTTACTCGATAATTGATGCTTACTAAGACAATTCCTTTTTGAGCAAGAGCTTCGCCATCATAAATCGGTACAGCACTGCCACCTCCCATAAAAGCGCCGCCATGAATCCAAACCAACACACCTTTCTTGGCTTTTGGGCTGGTTGCGTTAGTCCAAATATTTAAGTAGAGGCAGTCTTCGCTAATAGGCGCTACAGGCGGAAGAAATTCTACAGTATAGCCTCTGAAAGGGGCAGGTTTCTCCTGCATAGCATTCGGGCCATATACTCGACAAACTTTTTTGCCTTTCCACGAAGCCAGTGGCATAGGAGCTTTCCAGCGATTTTCACCTACTGGTGGGGCTGCATAAGGAACACCCTTGAAAACATGTATCTTGCTTGGTGTAATATAGCCTTCTACTAAACCATAATTGGTCTTTACAACGCTACTTTGTTGTGCTATGGCAACCCTACAAGAAAACAAGAACAAAATAACAAAACCCCAATTTTTCATAGTTAATCGTTGATTTACAATGAATTATCAAGATATTTGTTCATATCCAGTAGTTTTTGCTCGCCCTCTACTCCTGCCACCGAATTGTAATGTTCCATGCCAAAAATGAAGTTTTTGCCTGTTGCCAATGATTTTTGATAAATGTGCTTGAATACTATCTCGTGGTTGATTTCGCCTGTACCGGGTTCAAAACGTTGGGGTACATCGCCAATCTGGAAATAGCCGATTTCGTCCCAAACCAAATCTATGTTGCGTTGCAAATGCCCTTCGTTTTGTTGTAAATGAAACAAATCGAACAGAATTTTGCAGGCAGGGCTATTCACGGCTTTTGCCAATAAATAGCATTGTGCCGAAGTTTTAAGATAGACTTGTGGCGGAAAACTGAGCGGTTCGAGTAGCAATACCATGCCATGAGGCTCGAAAATTTCGGCGGCTCTTTTAAGGCTTTCCAGTACATTAGCCGTTTGGATTTCATAAGGCAAGGTAGGGTCTGCGGCATCTGGCACAACAGTCACGTAT
>JBDHXS010000403.1:0-6521 GCA_039810845.1 Runella sp.
TTTAAGTTTACGCAATGACCGGCTCGTGGTTATACCGCCCGAAATAACGATGCTGACAAACCTTAGGGTATTGGACTTGGGAAGTAATAACATTCCGACTTTGCCCGCTGATTTTTTCAAACTCAAAAATCTGGAAGAATTATACTTAGATAATGATAAGAACCTTAATTTATCTCAAAGTTTTGAAGTACTGGGAAAACTGCCGAAACTGAAAATTCTGCATTTAGACAACGACGATATTCAAAGGCTACCTTCTAATATTAAAAAACTGACTCAATTGGAAAAGTTATACATTAGTCATAACCTTTTTCAGTTTGTTCCGCCCGAAGTGAGGGGCTTGAAGAACCTAAAATATTTAGATATTAACCACAACAAATATAGAATTGATTTGCCCTTAAATCAGGTTTCGGAACCTGGATTGAAAATTAAGTTTTGAAAGATTCTGAGTTGATACCTAAGTCCCAGCTCTTATTGTTGGCGTAGTATTGATTATATATGTTTACCTGATGATTGTTCAATCAGTATTAGGTACTTATTTCTGCGGTTGAACTGATCGCTCTCGAAATTCTAATGCTATTCTAATGTGGGTCTAATATCCCTCTAACACTACTGCCCTACATTTGTAGTGTCGAAAGACAAAAGCTAAAGTATTCCAAAATCATAAATTAGAGAATCATCATGAAGTCGGTTATTTATACAGCCATTGCCATGGCTATAAGTTCTTTGTCGGTATTGGCACAAACGTCCTCTATCAATTCGCCTCATAATTATAAGCGTCCTGTTTCGCAGAAAGCAACAGAAGCTCCAAGTGCAGTTGTAGTGACCTCAAATGAGCGCCCAGTACCATTGAAATTGCAGAATAACGTTGCGTCAGTACATAATTATAAGCGCCAAGGTAACCTTGGTTTTGAACAGGAAGCGACTTTAGTACTGAATACGCCAGTGATAGGGCCAGTACCTCAAAATCCATTGATGTTGCCAAATCACTACAAGAGTCAGTTTAAGCAGGGGCAAGTAGAGAAGAGAGTAGCTCGTAAGAATGAAAAATCAGAAACTGAAAGCAGCATTTTAGGACAGTAAGTTGTTATCCACACGATTTTTATTTTAGATTAAGAAAGTAATCATTAGTACCACCGAGAAAATCTCGGTGGTACTTTCGTTTTAGATGTATTGGAAAGGTGCAGCCAGATATTTCTATCTATTTCTGGCAAAAATAAATGACTTCGTTGGCAGGAAGTGCAAAGCGTTTCACTTCTTCAGGAGTGAGGTCATTCATCACAAAACGGTCTTCTTTTACGCTAAATCCCCCTTTTTCGAGGCGTTGGCCATAATCACGGCCAAAGAGACGAAGGTGGTCGTCTTGCCAAAAATGTTTTTCACGTTCTCTTGGGTCGGTGATGGTTGGGTCTTCATAGGTGGTAGCTCGCGACCAATCTTGCGGGGATTGAATAATAGCCCAGCCGCCAGGCTTGAGCACTCGGTGTAGTTCCGACATGGCTTTGATGTCGTCGTCCACGTGTTCCATTACGTGGTTGCAGAAGGCAACGTCAAACGTATTGGCTTCAAATGGAATCTGATGAATATCCATTTTAACTTTAGCCAAGGGCGACTCAATATCGGCGGTGATGTAGTCGAGATTTGTCATTTTCTCAAACCGGTCAATGAAGCAGTACTCAGGAGCTACGTGTAGCAATTTGAGGTTATCTTTGAAAAAATTGGTTTTGCGTTGTAAATACAAATACATCAATCGGTGGCGTTCGAGTGCCAAGCAATTGGGACAAAGGGCATTATCTCTTCCAGAACGTCCATAGGGCAAAAACTTTCGGAATTCACTACCGCAAACGCTACATTCGACACCTTTGCCACGATAGAAAATAGACAGAACTTTGACTCCAAAATGGCTTACTAACTGCAAATATTTACGCGGTACATGCCGCAAAACCCAACTGATTATGTCTTTCATTCGCGAATTTTATGAGATTTTTATTCTACAAGTCCTACAAAGTTTTTACTTTTCGCAATAAAAGTAAAAACCAACGACACCAATAACAAAGATGATTCCAAAAACTTCGAAACCACCAGGAAAAAAATTGGTTAAACGGATGAACTCCCGCACCAAATCGTTGATATTAGGACCTTTTAGTCTGATTTTGATTGGCTATGGGCTGTGTGTATTTAGTGAAGCAGGTCATTTAAAACACAGCGGCGCAGCCATGCGACAGTGGGTTTTAATGGGAACGTATAGTTTGATAGTGATTAATGCAGGTCTTGCGTTTTTGGGGCAGGCGATTATTTTTCGCGTTCAGTATCAATATCGTCAGGAGACTCGTCGGAGATTGAAGAAATTGGAAAAAGAATTTGAAGCTGCCCTTAAAAAGAAAAATGCCGCACAAGGCGGCAAGATTGGTTAGGCTTTAGCGGCAAATTCTGCCTTGATTGCCTCTACGTCCACTTTTCTAATTTCTGGTTTCCAAGAACGTTGTTTCATCAAAACCTGCTTGTTCTGTGGAATCATCACGTTACGCTTTGCTTTGCGTAAAAGTTTAGTTACTGCCATTGTCGTATTATCTTATATATATGATTGTTTCTGAAAAAATGAGCCGCAAAAATACGGATTCATTTTCAAAAAAATAAACGCTACGCCTAATTTTTTCAACATAGGTGCTACTTTTGCGGTTTAATAGTGGGTAGTGGCTTGTGAATAGTTACTATTACTAACCAACCACGAACCACTAATCACCAACCACCAACATAATGAGTAAACCTTCTTTGGCCCGTGGAACGCGCGATTTTGGCCCCGCGCAAATGTCCAAGCGCAATTATATTTTTGATACCATTCGGCGTGTTTTTCAGCGCTATGGTTTTTTACCTTTAGAAACGCCTGCCATCGAAAACCTTTCTGTATTGATGGGAAAATATGGTGATGAAGGTGATCAATTGTTGTTTAAAATACTAAATTCAGGAAATTTTGCAGAAGGATTGACCGAAACCCAACTTCAAGAAGGTTATAAAAAACTCACACTCAAAGTCTCTGAAAAAGGGTTGCGTTATGATTTGACCGTGCCTTTTGCCCGCTTCGTAGTGATGAATCGCAGTGATTTGGTCATGCCTTTTAAGCGCTATCAAATCCAGCCTGTTTGGCGTGCGGATCGTCCTCAGCGTGGGCGTTATCGTGAGTTTTATCAGTGTGATGCCGATGTCGTAGGAACGGATTCTTTGCTTTGTGAGGCAGAAATTGTGCTGATGATTCACGAAGTATTGCGTGGATTGGGAGTAGAAAATTTTACTGTAAAAATCAATAACAGAAAGATTTTAAGCGGGATTGCAGAAGTAATTGGAACACCAGGTCAGGAAGGGCCGATGTGTGTGGCGATTGATAAACTGGATAAAATCGGCAAAGAAAAAGTAGAGGAAGAACTCAAAGAAAGAGGGTTTTCGTCTGAAACTATTGAGAAACTACAACCGATTTTTGAATTGACCAACAATCAAGCGGATATTTTCAGCAGTCTTCGTACATGGTTAGAGGGTTCTGAAATAGGTACACAAGGAATAACAGAATTAGAAGAAGTATGGGCGAAAGTAGAAAAATTTGGATTGGTTCAGCCACAACTTCAATTGGATGTAACCTTAGCTCGTGGACTAAGTTATTACACAGGAGCTATTTTTGAAGTAAAAGCCAATAACCGCGGCGGCGTACCGCTTCAAATGGGAAGTATTTCGGGTGGTGGTCGCTACGATAATCTGACAGGTACGTTCGGAATGCCGGGCTTATCGGGTGTAGGCATTTCGTTTGGTGTTGACCGTATCTACGATGTGATGGAAGAACTCAAGCTTTTTCCTCAAAATCAGTCGGTTTCTACGCAGGTAATGATTACAAATTTTGACGCCGATGCCGAATCATACAGTTTGGGGGTATTGCGTCAGTTACGGGAGGTAGGTATCAATGCAGAGTTGTATCCAGATGCTTCCAAAATGAAAAAACAGTTCGATTATGCCGATCGTAAGGGCATTCCGTATGTATTGATTATCGGTTCTGATGAAATTCAGACGGGTATATTGTCTCTCAAAAACATGAAAACGGGCGAACAGCAGAAATTGGCTTTAGAACAGATTTTGACTATTTTTGCTTAAAACAATGCCAATATGAGCGCGCAGCCACAAACTTACTATACCCCAGAGCAATACCTCGAAATGGAGCGGCAAGCTCCGTATAAAAGCGAATATTATCGGGGCGAAATCTTTGCTATGGCAGGGGCAACAACGCGGCACAATGTTGTGTCAGATAATCTTTCTGCAAATCTGAATATGGCACTCCGAAAAAAGGGCTGCCGTACCATGTCGAGCGATCAGCGTATTTTGACACGCCATACAGATGGGCTTTATAGCTATCCTGATATTGTCATTGTATGCGGTAAACCTCAATTTTCGGATTTGTACAAAGATACGGTCATGAACCCCATTGTTATCGTTGAAGTACTTTCTAAAAGTACTGAAGGTTACGATAGGGGAGATAAATTTTTGCTGTATCGTCAGTTGGAGAGTTTGAAAGAGTATGTTTTGGTCGATTCTAAAAAAATCCATGCCGAAGTATATCGAAAAAATGAAGAAGGCTTTTGGTTGTTGGCCTCAGAAGCCATTGATATACAGGAATCTATTTATTTAAAATCTGTAGATGTGACACTTCCCATGGAAGAGGTGTATCTCAATACGGATGATTTACCAGTAGAATAAAAATAAATAATGTACATGAAAAACCTAAGCCTTTTACTTCTCATCTTTTCAGTTTGTTGTTTTATTGGGTGTAAAACTGCCAAAAAAGCCCTCAAACGTGGGGATTACGATGAGTCGGTACTACGAGCGGCTGATAAACTCCGCGAAAGCCCAAATGCTTCTACTTCGGCAGATGTGCTCAAGCAAGCCTATCCGTTGGCGTTGCAACAAAATTTAGACGATGTAGCCCGCTATCAAAATACCTCAGAAGCCTTTCATTGGGAACCCGTAGTGAATGCCTACGAAAGACTCAATAAAATGTATGATGCCCTACGCAAATGCCCTGCCTGTGAACGGTTAGTGACTGTTCGCAGTTTTATACCCGAAGAACGTGCCGCCCGCGAAAAAGCGGCCGCTGAAAGGTATGAGGCAGGAATGGTAGCAATGCGCAACAAAGAAAGTCGTCAGATGGCACGCCAAGCGTATGAGCATTTTGAAAAATGCGATGCCCTGATTGGTAATTATCAAAATGTACACGCGCTGCTCGACGAATCGTATGAATATGCCTCTCATAAAGTAGTGGTAGAACAAGTGCTCGTTACATCGCGAATGTATCAGTTGAGCAACGAGTTTTTTCAAAACAAAGTCAATGAGTTTTTACAGACTAATAAACGTCTCAACAAATTCGTACGCTTTTACTCTCCCCAAGAAGCTTCAAGTATTAAGCTAAAACCTGACCATGTGATTAAGTTGGAATTTGATGATTTTGTGGTAGGCCAAACCTTAATTCAATCCAACACCGAAGTAGTAACGAGCAAGGACTCGGTACAAGTGGGCGAAACAACCGTGGCAGGTAAGAAAATTCCTGTTTATAACAAAGTGACGGCCAAATTGACAAAAAACCGTAAATCAGTTTTATCATCAGGGTTGTTGGATATGCAAATCATGGATTTTCGTACAAAATCAGTAGTGACGCAAGAAAAATTTCGGGGCGATTTTAACTGGTTTTGTGAATGGGGAAATTTCAACGGTGACGAACGTGCCTTGACAGCAGACCAAAAACGTATGACCAATACGCGCGAAATCAATCCACCGCCACCACAGCAACTTTTTATCGAGTTCAGCAAACCCATCTATGATCGCCTCACGAGTAAGATTCGGGATTATTATAAGAATTACTGAGATGTATATGTGATAGCACGAGCGGAAGGTTTGTGCTGTCAAAATCGTATCCCTATATGGGCCGCTATAGTCAATAATGAATTGTTGTAATTAGCAGTATTATATCCTGTTGAAAAACTATATGCCTGATAAGACCTATTGGTATTTTCTACTTTGACTACTGCAAATGCTTTTAGCTTTTGAAAAACGGGGATGTCTATTCCCAAAGCAACTAAAAAACCCAATGGTTTTTTGTCAATACTTATTGCCCCTTCTTGATTGAAAAATCGAACTGTTTTCTGGGTAGAAATTGGGCTTGTTGTAACTTCACTACGTACTGCCAAATGGCTTTTTTCATTTTGAACGGCATAAAAAGCCAGCCCTAATTGTAGGTAAGGACGGTAGGAATCATGATTGAAATAGTACTTAACGGCAGGACTAACGCTGAATAACTTATATTCGTGCGAAATGCTCCCATCAGCAAAGTCTTGTTGGTAATTGTAATTGTCGAAGCGAAAATGGAGCGTGTTGTTTATTTTAAACTGACTCAGCTCCACCGTTAGTGCAATTTTGTTTGATAGGCGTGACAAAAGCCATTCCACACCAATGGTAGGTAGGAAAAAACGATTATTGACGGGTACAGTAGTATT
>JBDHXS010000404.1:0-6514 GCA_039810845.1 Runella sp.
AGTCTCCAATTTTTTTGGTTTCCAAAATTCCACCCGACGAGGACAAATCGGGGTGAATCATGTCAACTGCTTTGGCATTAATGAGTTTGATAAGCTCTTCTTTCAAGAAAATATCTTCGCCCGTGAGGGTAGGCGTTTCGATAGCGTCTGAGATTTGCTTCCATTGGTCGGTATAAAACCACGGCACCAAGTCTTCGAGCCACGCCAATTGGTATTTTTCAACGGCTTTTCCCAAACGAATGGCCGTGTTTACGTCAAAATGCCCGAAGTGGTCGGCTGATACGGGAATGTTGTACCCTACCCCTTCCCGAATTTTGCTGACGTATTCGGCAATGTACTCCAAGCCCTTGTCCGTAATCTGAATTCGTGTGAAAGGGTGCTTGGTCATACCGTAGTTTCCTACGGTTTTGGTTTTATTGTCGCGCTGCGAGAGTTTCCAAACGTTGTCCCCGATAAGCATACCGGGTTTGCCCGCCAACAGCCCAATTCCAAAGTCCATCTTCAAAAAAGTGTAACCTTTATCGAGGCGGGTTTCTTTGAGCTTTTTGGCAAAGGTAGTTGGGTCGCTGATTTCGGGCGTATCGGCATAGAGGCGAACTTCGTCACGGTACTTTCCACCAAGCATCTGATAAACAGGTACGTTGTAGGCTTTTCCTGCCAAATCCCACAGCGCCATTTCTACCCCGCACACACCACCCGCAGCGCGCCCGTGACCGCCAAACTGCTTAATTTCTTTGAAGATTTTCTCGACGTTACACGGGTTTTGGCCTAACAAACGACTCTTGAGCATCAGTGCGTAATTGGGACTAGCGCCGTCCCGCACTTCGCCCCAACCTACTAAGCCTTGGTTGGTATCTATGCGGATAATAGGACTTTTAAACGGAACTCCCTGTAAATGAGCAATGCGCATGTCCGTGATTTTCAGCTCCGAAGGCTTAGAGTCGCGTTTTACTTTTTGCGTAATGAATTCCATTTCTTTTTCAGGCTTTCTGTCAAACATCAAGCCCATGGATAATCCGCCAAGTAAGCCTTTGCGTAGAAAGTCGCGGCGATTGTTTTCGGAAGCGGTGTGGGAATCGGGCAACTTAAAACGTTGTGTTAATTTTTTCATTGGGGTTTGTCAATTAGGTGCGTACGCACAGTTAAGAGTTGTATTAACGATACAAGATTAGGTCAATTTTTTCTGAAAATATTTCAAAAATCACCGATGGAAAAAGATAGAAGTGTAAGCGGGGGAATTGTTTGATTTTTGTATGTGTCATCCTTAACCAACGATTTTTTGTATCATGAAAAAAGTTATCCAAGCCCTTTTCTTAGCGGCAATGAGTTCTCCGTTATTTGCCCAAATTCAAGCCCCCAAAGAGCTCATACAGTTTTATACCCAAGAGTGGAAAGGCGAACGTTTTCCCGATGGCCGTCCTAAAGTACCCGATGAAATTGTGAAGCGTTTGGCCAATGTCTCTATCGAAGAAGCGTGGGGCATTATGCGGGGCGATGGTTTCAACAATCAGTTCGAAGGAAACTTTCAAATCATTCACCCCGAAAAACCGCTTGTAGGACGTGTATTAACAGCCCAATATATGCCCACACGCCCCGACATGGACAAGCCCATCAAAGAAAAAGGAAAGGCAGAAGGCCGCAAGGGGAGTACCAATTCATGGCCGATTGATGCCCTACAAATCAACGACGTCTATGTGGCCGATGGTTTCGGAAAAATCATTGACGGCACGCTCATTGGTGATAACCTCGGTAACTCAATTTATGCCAAATCAAAAACGGGCGTGGTGTTCGATGCGGGTGTGCGCGACCTCGAAGGATTGAGTGCCATTGATGGTTTTGTGGGCTTTACGCGCGGCTACGACCCCTCGGCCATCAAAGACATGACCATGACCTGCATCAACTGCCCCATCCGCATTGGCCGCGCCTCGGTTTTGCCAGGCGACTTGGTGTTGGGCAAGCCCGAAGGTGTCATTTTTATTCCTGCCCATTTGGCGGAAAAAGTCGTCAATCAAGCCGAGTTTATTGCCCTGCAAGACGAGTTTGGGCACAAAATGCTCCGTGAGAATAAATTTACGCCCGGAGAAATTGATATGAAGTGGTCGGAGCCAATCAAAGCCGCTTTCCGCGAGCACCTCAAAACCCGTTCGGGAAAAGTCTATCTGACAGCGGAGCAGATTGAAAAGTTTTTGTCGAAGGAGTAAAAAAAGTTGATTTACTTCGGGCCAGTAATTAAAATTGATTACTGACCCGAAGTAAAAATTTAGAGCGCCCCAATATCAATAATAAGCTCTCTAATCAATTCGTGTTCCACTATTTGTCAATAACACTACGCAGTTTTACTGTAAACTTACATACTTCCGCTTAAAAAATCCAAACGATACTACCACCAGCACCACATATACTACCGCCAAAATATAGCCCCCGTAGATAAAGAAATCCAGAAAACTGATGTTGGGTTGGCCGAAGTTTTTGTAGAGCAGTACCAATACCGTGCCCAAGTACCCCCACCAATCGGCGAGCGTCACCACAAAACTCACCGTGCTCACGTACTTAAACGAGGCCACAAAACGCTCAAAATAAAGACCGTTGCAAGGCACATACGCCAAATACAACCCCACGCCCGTCAGCGTAAACCATACACCCGCTGAAAGCATTCCTTGCTGGTACATCCACGTACTAACGCCCACGGTAAGTCCTCCCGCCACCAGAAGCACGTTGATAAGCATAAACGCTTTCCAGTTGTCTTTCACCCAGCGCAACGTTCCCATCAAAATCAGGATAAAAACTGACACAAAGGTTTCAGTTTGGGTAAAAATGAGCGGGTCGTCAACGCCTGCGGTTTTGAGGATTTCGGGGGCAAAATTGTCGCGAAAATCGCGGAAAGCCGTCAAAAAAACGTAAGAGACAATCAGGGTAATCAACCCCACCGAAAAGGTGCTGATAAAACGACTACGGTCGGCGGCATTCATCGGCGCACGTTCGGTACGTTCGGCGCGGTCTTCGTCCGAAGGGGCAGGAAGTTTCGCCAATGCCCAAACGGCCAACACCAGTGGTACAGCAAACATCAACCCCGTCAGAAAAGGCATCCAAAACTCTGAAATACCGTTGTTGAGCAAGGTTTTTCCCACCGTTTTCACAAAACCCGACGCAAAAATAAACGAAGCCGTTAGCCCCGCCACGAGGGCGTCGGTTTGGCGGCGTCCTTCCAAAAAGCCTAAAACGGTGCCATAAACCATCCCGAGCGGAAGACCGTTGAGAAACAGAAACGGAATATTATAAGGGGCTGGGACGAGGGCAAAACCCAACAAGGCAAGTTCGGCAAATCCTACAAACGACAATAAATAAATAGCGCGTTGGGCGGGTTTCATTTCCGAAACCACCTTAATGCCAATGAGTTTGGAAAGTGCATAGCCAAAAACCTGTAAAGTAATCAGCCAAATTTTGTAATTAATCCCCCAGAAAACCATCCCATCAAAAGTAGCAGCGGTAATTCCTCGTCGAAAAGCGTACATGCAGGCATAAGCACAAAAAGCAGCGGTAGCCCCCCAAAGCATGAGGCGGGATTCTGAAGGTCGTTTCATAAAAAGGGTTTAGAAATAGTAAAAAAATGGGTGTTTGTCGATAAACACCCAAAAATAATAAAATCTATGTTGCGGCAATGTTATTCTTCCAAACTGGTCTTATTGCCCATTAACCAACGAGAAACCATCAACCGTAAACTATTTCTTTACATGGTCTTGGTTAAAATGTAACCCGACATTTTCTCGCCGCGCCATGGCCATCTTTAAGACTAAATAAGATACATTAATCATGTTGCGAAGCTCCATAATCGGCACCGAAACTTTCGATTGCCAGTAGAGCTCTTCGTGTTCTTTATAAATCAATTCCACGCGGTCGTGGGCACGTTTCAAACGGCGATTCGTACGGACAATCCCGACGTAATTCGACATAATTGCCTCCAATTCTTTGGTCATCTCAGTCACCAAAATAGCTTCCTCGGGGTGCGTAGTTCCTTCATCGTTCCACTCAGGTATATTGTCAGGGATACGCGCTTCATCCAAGTTTTCGATGGTTTTGATAAACGCACGATGCGCAAAAACCACCGCCTCCAAGAGCGAGTTAGACGCCAGACGATTGGCACCGTGCAAGCCTGTGCAAGCACACTCCCCAGTTGCGTACAAAAAGAAAATATTGGTTTGCCCAAACTCATTTACCTTGATTCCTCCACACATATAATGCTGCGCTGGCACGACAGGAATATAATCTTTACGAATATCAATTCCCAATTGTTCTTTACAATAGGCCGTAATGTTGGGGAAATGTTCAATGAATTTTTCGTAGTCACAATGCGTCACGTCGATATACACGTGATCATCTCCATATTTTTTCATTTCAGAGTCAATCGACCGCGCTACAATGTCGCGGGGGGCGAGTGATAGCCGAGGGTCGTAATGCTCCATAAAGGTTTCGCCTTTTTTGTTGCGTAATATTCCCCCAAAACCACGTACTGCTTCGGAAATCAAGAAGTTAGGTTTTTTGCCTGGCTGATAAAGCGCCGTTGGGTGAAACTGAATAAACTCCATGTTGTCGCAAACGCCCTTGGCGCGGTAGGCCATCGCAATACCATCGCCCGTTGCAATGCGAGGATTGGTCGTATTTTGGTAAATATTTCCAATTCCCCCCGTCGCCAGCATAGTGGTTTTGGCCAAAAACTTCTCAACCTTTCCCGTTTTTGTATCTAACACATACGCACCAAAACATTTAATGTCATCGCGGTGGCGATAGACAGTTTCCCCTAAATGGTGCTGCGTAATCAAATCGACGGCGAAGTAATGCGTAAATATCTGAATAGAAGGATGGCGTTTTACCTCATCGAGCAATGCCCGTTCAATTTCGGCCCCAGTCGCATCTTTGAAGTGCAAAATTCGGTGATCCGAATGCCCCCCTTCTTTGGCCAAATCATAATCACCGTCGGCTTCTTTGTCGAAGCGAGTACCGTATGAAATCAGCTCCATGATACGCTCAGGGGCTTCTTTGACGACAATTTCCACGATATTCCGTTTGCTAATGCCACCGCCAGCTACCATCGTATCTTCGATGTGTTTTTCAAAAGAATCTTCTTCCGACCACACGGCAGCAATGCCACCCTGGGCGTATTTAGTGTTGGTTTCATCGGCTTGAACTTTGGTAATGACGGCAATCGAAACTTTTTCTTGTTGCGTATCAAAATGACGCGCTAACTTGGCCGCGTAGCTAAGGCCCGCAATCCCCGAACCTATCACTAAAAAATCGAACTGAGGCATAAAATTGAATTTGGTATCAGAAAAAGCGTAAATAAACAAATTTTTTACTGCTACAAAAAAGGAAAGCGTACCTGCAATTGATAGCAGATACGCTTTTTAGGAAATTATCATCTTCCAAGCTTAGGAATAAAAAGGGCATAAAACCCTCTATTCTTTTCTCTTGATGGAAACCAACATTACCCTGTCATTGTTACTATCAACAAAATTATATTCTATCTGTCTACTTACAAGCGTAGAAAGGTGAGGGATATGATCTCTTACCTGAGCAATCTCTGTGTTGTTTCTTCTATCAACAATAACCGCATAATAAAACGGATAAGTTCTTTTAACAACGTTATTAACTGCTACGACCTGACATTCAGCAAACTCCCAAATTCTTAACCCCTGTTTGTTAATCCTTATCTTGAGCAGGTCTTTACCAATAGTTTCTATTGTTACTCCGCCGTTGCCAAGGGGGTATTTTCCATCTTTGTCCGGATCGGGAATATAACCTTCATAGTAGTCATATACTCCGACTAATTGATTAGCTAATGAAATATCTTTTTCTTTACAGCTAATAGCTAAAACCAAGAGCATTAGGGTGAAATAATACCTTTTCATGGCTTGACTCGTTCAATATGATTCTTACTTTATCCACCTTCTGCTCTTTGCTACTGCCAAATCTTGAACTTCAAAGAGCCTTTTTTATCGCTACAAGAATAAACAATAAATCAGTAAAAATTTAATTTTTAGAATCATTTTGCGATTCAAAAACCAAACCGCTATATTTGCAGTCCGATTTTCGCCTTAGAATGCCCGTTTATATAGTTAATTAATTGATTTTCAACGAAAAACACTTAGTAAAGTGGATACACTCAGTTACAGAACCGTTTCAGCAAACTCCGCTACCGTCCAAAAAGAATGGATAGTGGTAGATGCTAAAGGTGAAGTTTTGGGACGTTTGGCCAGCCAAATTGCCAAAATTTTGCGCGGCAAGCACAAGCCGTATTTTACTCCGCACGTGGACTGTGGAGACAATGTGATTGTCATCAATGCCGACAAAATTCGCTTGACGGGCAAAAAGATGACTGACAAAGAATACGTTCGCCATACAGGTCACCCAGGCGGTCAGCGTTTTGCTACTCCTCGCGAGATTTTGGCCAAACAGCCCCACAAAGTAGTGGAGATGGCTGTGAAAGGAATGTTGCCTAAGAACCGTCTTGGTCGTAGCA
>JBDHXS010000405.1:0-6499 GCA_039810845.1 Runella sp.
GCAGGAAGACCCACCCCGAGCAAGAAAGCCAAACTCAGGGAGGCCGCCACGCCAAGGTATTCACTCAAAAAAATGGCTTTGCGACTCAATGGCTGTGCCGACATGAGTTCGATAAATTCGTAGGAGTTATAAAAATGAATAGTCGAGAAAATAATACTCACCAACGGCACGACCATCAAAATGATGTTGAGCAAACTCAAAAGCCCTTTGTTGGGGTCAGACTCAAAGCTGAAAAAGCTCATGCTGATGGCCAACAAAAGTAACGTATAACCCATCACAAAACGGTTTCGGACGATGTCGTAGAGGACATATTTGGTGATTTTATTCATGATGTTTTTGGTTGTATTTGTGTTTGATTATTAATGAGATAACCGTTGATAGGTAGCCTAAAAAGGCAATGCCGTTGAGCAATCCGCCCCATTGGCGTAATAATAGGTTTTGGGATAAATCGCCCATAATGCGAGCCAGAAGACTTAATTGGAGCAATACTACCCAGACGTATAAAAAAGGATGAAAAGGCTTAACGTTGAACCCGAGCAAACTTGGAAAAATAATGGGGGCGTGTGCCATAATCATCGAAAGCACAAAACCCACAAAAAAGGCGTGCAAAACGGCATCGTATATCCAAGGAGAGCCGTTGTTTACTATGGCGATGAGTCCTGTAAGCATCAACCAAGCATAGCCCGACAAAAGGGTAATTCCTAAAAATTGATACGACCCTTTTTTATTTAGATTTCGGCGAGCAATGTCGTTTCGGATGAGCCATTGGCCGATGCCTATTAGCGTGATTGTCAGGGTAATTCCGTAACCATCGTGATAAAGAAATAAACTTGCGACAAATCCTACCAACCATCCGAACAACTCCCAACGGTCACGTTGGGTAACAGGCAAAAAACGTGTAAGATTGAGTCGTTCTCCTACAATCGTAAAAACAAAAAAGGCCATCCATCCTGCAAATGCCATGGCAAAAGAGGAGGTAAAATAAAGTGCTAAATGTCCTAAAAACTGAAAAATAGACCCAATGAGTAGCAAGGCATCACCCGTGAGTTGGTACTTTTGATAAGCTCGTATCGAAACGACTACATAACCAATACTACCTAAAACTAAAGCTACATAACCCGCTTGGGGGGAAAGGTGTACCATCAGGGGAAAGCTACTAACAAATACCAAAGGAATAGCCCACCATCTCTTGTTTTTCAATACAGCTACCCGTTCGGCAGCAATCAACGTTCCCAGAAAACTACCTACCATTAGAGCACCATGTTGGGCGGTAGCCTGAGGTTCGAGGTTGATAAAATCCCATCCTAAACGTAGCCATCCCGCATACACTCCCAGCAATAGAGAGAGCATAGCAAAAGGAAATAGGAAATAGATAGGTTTGATTTTCATAAAGACAATTCTGTATTGTTGGCGAGTCTGACCTCACGTATGACTTATACCTTTATAAGCTTGAGAACTCTAACGTTTTAAAATCTTGGTTGCTTTTACGGGGTTTTGACATCAACTGCGCTATTACACGTCCCAGTTTGCTTTCACCTGTTTCGAGCTTGAGTTCGCTGATGGTTTTATAAAAGTGAACGCTACCATCTTGTAGGTAAAGTACATCCGTCGCGAGTTCATCTAAGTCTGACATCACGTGAGAGGTTATCAGTATTAACTTCCCCTTTTGGTGCTCTTTTTGAATTTTTTCTTTTAAAATTTCGCTTGATAAAGGGTCCAAACCTGCCGTAGGTTCGTCCAAAATCATTACAGAAGGGTTAAACAAAAACGCCAATGCTGCACTTACTTTTTGTTTGGTCCCACCCGAAAGTGTACCCAAAGGTTTATCAAACATAGCTCTCAACTGAAATGCTGCTACCAACTCTTCGTCGAGAGGCACATCGGTTATGTTTTTTCGTATATCAATCATCATATCAAACAACTGACTGATTTTCAGATTGGCGGGATAATGTCCAATTTGTGGCATATATCCAATCTTCGACCGATAGGCATGTTGTTTTGTAATGGGCTGATTATCAAAAAGTACTGTACCACTGTCGGGAACTACCATGCCGAGAAGTATTTTAATAAATGTTGTTTTACCCGAGCCGTTTGGGCCAATGACCGCTACTACTTGCCCCACTTTGAGTTGCACACTTACTTGCTTCAGGACGTTGAGCTTGCCAAAGGATTTTGTAATTGCTTCTGCGCGAATCATGGATTTATAGCATTAAGGGTTTCATCAATGGTTTATCGTCTTTCATCCCTTCAGGAGTAAGAGTAGGAATAATCTTTTCGATGCGGTCGAGGAGTGAAACGGTAAAACTCCTAAGTAACATCATGGCTTGAGGAATACGCTCAATGACGGTAGCGTACAGGCTCACGGGGCGGAATGGCACGTCGCCGATGCCGTCGCGGTTGAGGTCGTAGCCTTCGTATTTATCCCAATAGTTGTGCGAAACGTGGTTCAAAACAACCTCTCCGTTGGTGGCTACATCAAAAGTATTCCCACGAAAATTGCTGTATGTGAGCGAATTGTCGTCGCAGTTGGCCTGAACGCGGAGCGCGTAACCGTTTTCGATAAATTGATTTTTAGTAAATACCGACCGACTACACCCTTCCATATATACGCCGACAGTGTTGGTTTTAAAAATATTTTGTTCGATGTGGCTGTCTGAAATGTCTTTGAGCAAAAGCCCGTAAGCTGCTCCCCCCCAATTTTGTTCAAAGAGGTTGTGTTTCATGGTCACAAACTTGGTGTACATCACGGCTACTCCTGCGCCGTTTTTGTGAAAATGATTGTAGAAATAACCGTTGTTATGCGAAAACATAAAATGCAGCCCGTAACGGATATTGCCTTGACTGTCGTTGTGCCGAATGGTAGAGTTGGTCACAAACTCAAAGTAGATTCCATCGCGGTGGCCTTGGGTGTGGTTGCGTTGGATAAGGATGCTATCGCATTTCCATGCGTGGATGCCATTGCCCGTATTTTGTTCTTCTTTGGGATTGCCTTCTATGTCGTTGCCTTGTACCAAACAATGGTCAGAGGCTGATAAATAAATCCCAAAATAACAGTTTCGAATGCGGTTATTTAAAATCTGAACGTTGCTTGATTCCAGCACTTTGATGGCCGCCCAGTCAATCATACTTGTCATGCCTACATTCCTAAATTCAATGCCTTGAATGGTAACATCGCTTGATTTGACGGTGAAAATTTCATTTTTAAACTGAATATCCAATACAGGATAATGATGACCAATCAGGATTAAGGGTTTGTCAATGATGATGTTTTCGACTTTGTATAATCCATTATGAATCAGGAGTGTATCGTAGGCATTTGTTTGAATAATGACTTGTTCGAGGTTTTGATTTGGCGTTACTTTCCACGTTTTTGCTTGTAAATTGAGAGCAAAAGCGAAAACAATCGCACACAAATTGACACAGATAAGACACGGATTAACATGAATAAATCGGTGTCTTATCTCCCCAATCCGTATTCTATATTTAATTGTCATTTTCATCTTTAGAAATTATCAAAAACCTCTTTCCACGAAAGTAATTTTGCTTCTGAAAATTTAGCTTTTACGGCCTCGGCTGCGGCTTTATTGGAGAAAGCGGCTACATCGCCCCGCATTGGGCTACGTAACTCTCTACTGCTGACAAACGTGGCTGTTCGGGCATCAATCAACTCACCAGGTTTATCATAATCGTTGACCACCACAAAGGCCATTTGGGATTCATTCCATTTGTTGACTTTGAGGTACTTTACCATGCAACTCAGATCGTCAAACTTGTATGCTTTGCCTTTATCAGTTACGATTTCAGCCGCAAATTTTTTATCCATAATGGTCATTTTACAGAACACACAGGCGTCTTGTCCGTAGCGAATAGGCTCGGGCTGTTGAGCACAGCTTTGGAGGCTTACCATAGCGCCTAATAAAAATACCACCAAGGCAGGAGAGATATTGTTTTTAGGCGTTAAACTGGATTTTGGCTGGCAAAAATAGGTTTCGCAGGCCACCAAAAGAATAACGGTAATGCCTACGGCCACAAATACCCAACCACCCGCAGCAGGGATGGAATATGCCCCAAAATTGAGGAGTTCTTTGTAGCCTATCAGCGGTGGCTGATACGACATACCTGGTACTTTAATAGCAGCATCGGGACTTAAATTATGGCCGTATTCGTAGCCCCAGCTCCAAAAATCGTATAAGGCAGCGATTCCAGCTAAAATGAGGAGCACCAAATAACTGACGAGCATTTTACGGCTTTTTAGAAAGGCTGTCAGTAGCCCAAAAACAACATAAAAAGCCACGATGTAAGACAGAAACTTGAACTCAGGAAACATTTCTTCCTTGATGTGTGCCATGCCAATGTAATGGTTGAGGCCGTTGATGATTTCCACTTGGCCCGTGAGTTTATTGAGCCAGATTTGCATCGAAAGTCCTTCGGGATACTGTGGTGCCCACAGGTCAATGCGCCAAAGTGGGAGAAAATAGGTAGCAATGAGCGACAATGACGCCACATACAAACTACCAATGGTAAACGGACGGAGGGGTTTCATAAAAATAGTTTTTGAAAACCGACAGAGGGGAACAAACAGGCTGTTTGCCCCCTTGTCAGTACTGGAAACCTTATTTCATTGCTACTTTAGGTGTGTTCAGTTTAGGCTTGGCACCTGCCGTTTTCTTTTCAGCCTCGGCGGTTGGCGTTTTGCCCGTTCCCCAAGATAGCGGCACATTGCTACTCGCTGGCGAAACGCGCACATACCCTTGCATTTCTTGGTGAAGTGCTGAACAAAAATCGGTACAATACATTGGAGTCACGCCGACTTTGGTGGGCTTCCAACGGAGGGTTGAGGTTTCGCCTGGCATGATGAGAATTTCGGCATTTTGTGCTCCTCGTACGGCAAATCCGTGCGGTACGTCCCAGTCTTGTTCGAGGTTAGTGACGTGGAAAAACACTTCATCGCCCATTTTTACCCCTTCAATATTATCAGGCGTAAAGTGTGACCGAATCGAAGTCATATAGACGTGGACTTCGTTGCCCTTGCGTACAACTTTGGTTTCTTTTTCGCCTTTGGCCACGTAAGGGTGATTGTTTTCTTCCAGTTTGAAAATTTTCTTGGTGTTTTTCTCAACCAACGAGGCGGGAATGGCCTCAGCGTAGTGAGGTTCACCAATGGTTGGGAAGTCGAGTAAAAGCTTCATTTTATCACCTGAAATATCGTACAACTGCGCCGATTGGGTCAATTCTGGACCCGTGGGCAAATAGCGGTCTTTGGTGATTTTGTTGTATGCAATCACGTATTTGCCATGAGGCTTGGCAGTAGGGCCGCCAGGAATACACAAGTGACCTACCGAATAGTAAGTAGGAACACGGTCGAGAACTTCGAGTTTTTCAATGTTCCATTTGACCAATTCAGAAGAAACAAAGAACGACGTAATGGCGTTGCCTTGACCGTCAAACTCAGTGTGAAGAGGACCTAAGCCAGGTTTTTTTACTTCTCCGTGCAATACCGCGTCATACTTCAAGACAGGAATCCCATCGAAGTCTCCATCAAAGGTTTTGGCAGCAATCGCTTTTTGCATTTTGTCAAACGAAAACACAGGAATAACCGCCGCCAATTTGCCCGAACCCACAATGTAACTACCCGTGGGGTCAACGTCGCAGCCGTGGGGTGATTTGGGGCAAGGCATAAAGTACAACATCCCTGGGCACTCTTTGGGGTCAAGGGTCATCACTTCGGTAAGAATAGTCGAAGTAGCCGAATGTGTTTTTTCATCATAAATATTATGAGCATATTTGGCTGCTTCTTTTTTGCCTTTGCCTTGAGCCAAGTACTCTTCTGCTTTTTTCCAGTTGACAGCTAAAATAAAGTCTTTGTCCTTTTGGGAAGCGTTAACTTCCAACAAAGACGCCGCTTGTTCGGTGTTGTAGCATGAGAAAAAGAACCAACCGTCCGACTTACCCTTACCTGCCCGTGCCAAGTCGAAACTTACTCCAGGAGTTTTTAATTGAAACTTGACCCCCATGTGGCCAGTGGTTTTATCAATGCTTACAAAACTGATATATCCTTTGAAGTTTTGTTTGAAACTACTGATGGGTACATCGGCGTTGGCATCGGGTGGTACTGAAAAACGGGTTCCCGCTACGGCATATTCAGTGTTGGCTGTGATAAATGGCGAAGAGTGGTTTCCACCAGAATTAGGCAATTCAATAATCTCGTCGGTGCGGAAGGTCGAAAGACTGACGCGTGCGATACGAGGGGTGTTGTTGCCATTGATAAACGCCCAACGCCCGTCGTGTTCGCCGTTGGTGGTCGAGAGTGCTACGTGGTGAGAGTCGTCCCAAGGCACAAAACCGTGCGAGGTGTTGAGCATGGGTTTGGTTTCTTCGCTGTAGCCCCAGCCGTTTTCGGCAAATTGGGAAAAGACAGGGATGATCCGAAACACCCGTCCCGAAGGCAAGCCCACGACCGAAAGCTGGCCATTGAAACCTCCTGAAACGATGTTGTAAA
>JBDHXS010000406.1:0-6473 GCA_039810845.1 Runella sp.
TATTTATTCTATTTACAAAAATTTGATTTTCAAATGGAATTTTCAAGTGAAACAGATGAACATCAAGAAGAATTTGATCGAATTGTAAAATCATTTGAGAATTCATTTTGGATTGAACAATTAAGTCCTTATCAGACGGCGACAGTCCCTAACGCAGCCGCTTCTTTGGAAGCAGTTTTGAGTTATATGAAAGCTCATGATTTAAAAGAGTTGGTGGGAGAAACAGAGATTATGATTTTCCCTGGGTATGAGTTTAAACTTTGTAAAGGTCTGATTACCAATTATCACCAGCCTAACTCTACCCTAATGTTGCTTGTAGCAGCTTTTGTAGGCCCAGATTGGCGAAAAATTTATGATGAGGCATTATCAAATGAGTATCGCTTTTTGAGTTATGGTGATTCTTCCTTACTTTTTGGAGGTAATTTATCCGCTGCTTTTTCTGAATAAGATTGTTTTTGGGTTTATCATTTTGAAATCCAAATTTTAACTGGTTCTTTTAGGTATCAATGCTGTAAGCTATGCAAGTTGGAATATTTGACAAAATAACTTTTTGAAATAGAATGCTTAAGGATAAGGCGAAATTTGTCACCATTAGTGAAGAAATCATTGAAAAAATAAAGTCGGGAGAACTCCTTCCTGGTGACCAGATTCCGTCGGAAAATGAACTCATTAAAAACTATAAAATAAGCAATACAACCGCCCGAAAAGCCTTACTCGAAATAGAGTCCAAGGGCTGGGCGAGGCGTATTAAAGGCAAAGGAACGTTTGTACTCAACCGTACTGAAGACCATCATTTACTGCGCACGCTCGGTTCTATTTATGCTACGCGGCGTGGTTTTCATGATAGCTTGATTGCTGAAGGATTTACGCCTAAAAATATTGTTTTAGAAAAAACCATTTTACCCGATGGTATTTCATCAGAAATCAACGGACGACATTTTATTATTGGTGGCCCTGTTTTAAAACTGCACCAGCTTCGTTATGCGGATGATTTATTGATGAAGGATGAGATAAAATACATTTCGTTGACATTATGTCCCAAAATCAATAAGATTCCTACTGAGGTCTCTTATTTTAAAGTGTATGAAGATACGTATCACTTGAAAATTAGCGAAGTACAGCAAACGTTAGGTGTAAAAATTTTGGAGCCCAATACTACCAATTTTGAATCAAATAAGCCTATTCCTGCCTTTGTACTGAATAGTGCAGTGGTGTGTTCTGGCGATAAAGTAGTGGAAATTGAACAGTCGTATTACCACGGAGAGAAATACAAATTTGCCGTTATTGCGAGTCCTGAATACAGTTATAAACTAGGGAGCCCTACGGCTTTTTAAGCCATTTAAGCAACTCATTCACAATTAATTCATGCCCTTTTTGATTTGGGTGATTCACATGTGACATATAGTCTTTTAACTCCCCCTTGGCGGCTACTTTTTTGAAATGTTCGTACGGGTCAGCCAAGCCAATGTGGTACTTTTCGGCCAGTTGCTTGATCTGTTGTACATGCGCTTCCAATGGATTTCCGATAGCCAAAATATCCAATCGTTGATCAGGCGAAGGGGTCAGTAAAATGACTTTTATATTTTGCGCCAAAGCCGTTTGAATCATCTTTTCCCATGCTTCTTTTACGGCATTGATGTCAGAGAAACGATCATTGAGTGCATAGTCGATGAATAACACATCGGGTTTGTGGTTCAGAATTTCGGTTTCAAAACGCTTTTGCCCTTTCAGAGAATTTTCTCCCCCAATAGCTGTTACGATGACATTGATAACGGCATAAGGATATTGGGCTTTTAATTTCCCCAGCGTCAAATACGGATACGATTCCAACGTATGCACTTCATGGTCGTGCCAAAAACCGGCGGGTACAGAGTGCCCGTGAAAGACCAGATTAATGGTGCGGTTTTTGGGCCATTGGGTGACCAATTCCTTTTTGATTCCTGACAGATAAGTTGCTGAGTCAGCGATGGATTGAGCGTTGAGAAAAGCTGGGGATAGCAGTAAAAGAAATAGAAAACTTTTATAGTTCATTATGCTTATTTTTTGGTTAATGACTTCGTTAACTTTCCGAAGGACTGGGCCGCATCGGCGGACCGTGCCCCCGTTTTAAACTTTTGGGAAGTTGCACTATTTAGTACCCAAAAGATATTTTTCAAACCAATCGGCCAATACATTCAGATCGCTTTCCCACGTTTCGGCCCAACCGTGTTCGCCGCCCTGATGAATGATTAATTGAGCGGGAACTCCCTGTTCTTTTACCCGCGCAATAAACCGCTGAGATTGTTCCAAAGGCACAATCGTATCCTGCGTTCCGTGCAAGAGAAGTACAGGCGGCATTTGTTTGGAAACGGCATAAATGGGCGATAATTCCTGCATCACTTTTCGTTTGTCTTCCCTTGATTTGGTATCGACCGCAAAGGCAGCACGGTAGCGTTTGAGATGTTCTTGCTCAACAAACAAAAGCTCCAGCGAACCAAAATTGACCAGGTCAGTAGGAGGGAAGAAGCATGCAACCGCCTGAACCTGACTCGAAACTTGATCAATGGGGTCAGTACTGTTGGTTGATAATGAAGGTTTTCCCAAACCTGTTCCGATAGAAAGCGATAAATGACCGCCCGAACTCATGCCCGAAACGCCCAGACGATTTGGATCAACGCCGTATTCTGCGGCATGATAACGAACAAAACGAATGGCGCGGTGAACATCCTGAATTACTTCATTGACCAAAAATTTAGGGGCGGAACCATGAATGATCAAAAAAACGGTTTGGCCTCTATCGGTAAAATACTTGAAATGACGAAGCCTTTTTTCGATCATGCTGTGGTCAGAGCGCCAACCACCGCTCAACAGATAGACCACACCGATGCCGTTGGGATGGGTTGGTTTGAGTACATCCATCGTAAGAGCCATTCCAGATTTATACCCGTAAATTACATCCTGGATTCGGGTAACGCCTTCATTTTGAGAAGCTTGGGCGAGTGCCAGCGCTTGCCCTAATGAAATAAGTGAGAATTGGCCTGAGAAAGTTAAAAAGAAAAATAATATCCAATGTTTCATGATTATCAGCGAATGGTTTTGATGGCCTGTATCGTTACGGGGCCAAGCAGGCCTGATTCTTTCAGAGGCAATTGCTCCCAAGGGACAAGGTTTTTATTGGCCTTTGTAATGTTGGTTTTAGTAAATTTTTCACCCGTAATTCCATCACCCGTCAGGCGATTGGACCATGTATTGGCTACTTCTATTTTTAAGGTATTTAAGCCCAGTTTCACAAGGTTTGTAATGTCAATCCGATACGGCGGTGTCCAGACAATTCCTGCTGATTTACCATTCAGCCATACTTCTCCTACTTCGGCTACTTTTCCCAGATCAAGATATATTCTTGAAGAAGGTATATTCTTGAATTGAAATGTTTGCTGATAAACCGCTGTTCCTGAAAAATAACGGATTCCGGGCTGCTCTGCTTTACTCCATGAAACCAGTTGAGGAAAAGTTGTTGATTCGGGAGCACCCCAATCTTTGGGAAAAGTGAGTTGCCAAGGGCCATTGAGTGTTTGAACTGCGGTTTTGTTATCAATAGTGACCTTGTTGTTTCCTTTTTTTGCTTCAAATATTCCTTCATCCCATAAGTGAAAACCACCGGAAGTATACTCCAAACGAGGAGTGACTGAAGCAATAGCAGTCATATTATTGAAATGAGGCGTTGTTGTCGAGGTAGAAAACACGACGAAACACGACCCGTAAGGCGGCAACGAAATCGGCAATTTGATTTGATTACTGGCCTGTTCATAAATCGTTACAGGATTGTTGTTCCCCGAAACCGGGTCCCAAATTTCGGGGATTTTTTCAGATTGCCGAAAAGCACAAACATGAGAAATCCATTGATCTGTGGTGTTTCTGACCAAATAAAAATCAATTCCGTTTTTGGCGTAATGGATGTAATCCAATTCTCCTTTTTGTTGATTGACATAACTGAAATCAGGTGGGACGGTCAACTTTTCCTTTACATTCATTCCCGTGATGATGCCGCCCTGCTTCTGCAATTTTTTTAATTTCAACATGGCCTCGGGGTTAAGTTTTTCACTTTTTCCAAGACTCAAGACTTTATATCTTCCTACATTTGGCAAGACCCATTCGCCGTTTTCTACAGTGAGATCGTTCAACAACACTTCGGTATTGATGATTTCATAATCATAGCCATCGCCCACTTTAAAGGTGGAGTTTTTGGGAGGAACCAGATTAGGAATAGCATCGCCATAATAATAGAGCACGTCAGCCACAAAGTCTGCTTTTTGGAGAACATACGAAACACGGCTCAGATAATCATTAAATGGCTTTATTTTGGGCCACCAAGCCTGTCGATCGTTGTAATGGGTGCCCGCAAAATAGGCGATACCCGGATATCCCATACCTGTGGGATTGTGCGTAAAACCGTGAATAACCAAACGATTCATTCCTTCGCAAAATGCGCGGTCGGCCAGAGGTTTTAAATTGACCGGACCTTCCTGCCAGTCCCAATAACTCGTGAAAGCTTCTTCTTCCACAATGCCACGTTTGTAGATATGCGAAGCCGCTGCAATTTCTTTCACCAACCAAAGTAGGTCAATAATGCTGTCTTTATCAAAAAACGTGCGATTGTACCAAAACTCACCCCGAGGAACATCCAAAGAACCCAGTGCTTTAAGGGTTTCGACAGGAATGTGGTGCAAATGCCCTGGGCCACCCGCTTCAGAGATGATTTTCAGCCCATGACGATTACAAATCTCTTTGGCTTTTCGATAATGATTGTTGATCATCAATTCGGACAATGTGTGGTCAAAATCAAATTGAAACGGAATGGCCACCGCAGGAGAATACCATTCTTTGTTAAAAATGGCGGGCAAAAATTTATACAGATCATAACCATTCAGCTTCTTAAAAGCAGCCGGTAGGGTAGGAGTCCACGTAAATTCTTTGGCTTCGTAACTGGCTAAGTACAGATTCTTTAAAGCACTTTTGCTGAAATCTCCCAACAACGGTTTGAGGCGGTCAATGAAGTACATGACGTGCATTTGCGTAGCCGAAGAATCAAAATGGTCAATGATTGGTCCGACCGAGCGGGGCGTGGGGCGGATGAGTTGTTCACCCGAATTGGAGCAAATGTATCGGTAAATTTCCCAGCTTCCTTTGGGGGCATTCCAAGTAAGTTGCTCTTTTTGAGGATCAAAAAAGGTAGTAACGTTGATGATTTGTGTAGTGTCCAAGCCCGTCGTCATTCCCGCAGGCAATGCCAAAACGGCTATTTCTTCATAATACGCCGGTTTGCCGTCAGTTCCGTAAACGATAGGGCGCGGTTTGCCCTGTTTGTCGGGCGTAATGGTGGGAAAAGGCAACTTGACGGATTGTTTTGTATCGCCCGTAATGGTGATTTTAGAAAAATACAGCGTTTTTGCAGAATGCTTGGGCGTTACCCAATTACCGCCGGCATTCCAACTGCTGGCTAAATTGAGACCCACTTCCAGTCCTAATTTGCCGGCTTCATCAATCGCAAATTTGATGGCTTTCAATGAAGAATCACCCATAAAAGCAGGGCCGGAAGGAATTATTTGATTCGGATCACTGGCAGGAGGAAGACCTATTTCAAAAATATCCACTCCGCCCAAACCGGCATTTTTGATGGTGACCAATTCTTCTTTCATTCGGACTGGGTCGGTGTAGCCGTTCAGCCACCACCAATACACTTTGGGCCGCGCCTCATTGGGTGGATTTTTGAAATGTTTCAGCAACAGGGGTTTGGTCAACGAATTATCTTGTCCATAACTCGTTATCGAACTTGCTAAAAGCAAGAAAATGAATATATTTTTCATTGGTTACCATTCAGAAAATTGTTGGATTTCGACAAAGATTGGATTTTCAGGAAGACCAATCTTTCATTACCAAAACGTGATCAATTCACCCGTCACATTTTCAACCACATAATGTTTTCCGTATTTTTTATCACCCAATTTGAACGCTGTTCGGCCGCTTTTCCACGGATAACGTGTGTTTACATACACGTTCAGATCTGCTTCCTGCACATTGTCGTCAGGATAAATACGCACCATGGCATTTTTGAGTCCGGTGAGGCGAATGCAACGCTTCATGCGTTGTACACCTGACGTCATTTCCTGACAGGAGACGATGCCGTCGTTTTGTTCCAAAAAAATACGGCTTTCGCGGTGCCAGGCTTTGGGCATCGAATACACCGAAAAGCCATCGCGAAGTTCGGTTTCATAGCCTGTCAAAATGGGCGTTCCCTGCGGCATTTTGAAACGATGCGTAAGGGTAGTGTTGGGACAATAACCAGAAAAGAAAAAGCCGTTGCCACTGCGGGCGATGGTCAAGACAGGATTTTTTACCGACGGATTTCGTTTGTCGATACGGTAATCAACTCCAAATTCTTTGAGTACATAGCGAAGTAGCAAAGGCCCGGTAAATAATTCCTCGGGATCGTCGGA
>JBDHXS010000407.1:0-6465 GCA_039810845.1 Runella sp.
TGGAGCCGTGCGAAAGGGTGTTTGTGCTTCGGCATCGATTCGGGCCCGTGGGGAATGGGTGAGGTGCTGTCATCACGGGCCGCGGTGCAAAGTTAAAATTATTGGTGTGAAGAAAAAGTGCTCACCACCACGATTATATTTGTACCAAACAATGATTCCAGATGATTAGAACCATGTACCAATTTGGACTTCATCTTCAAAATATTGAAGAGATGGCGTCCTATTTTGAACCAGCGGCAGAACCTTATCCTTCAAATAAGGAAGACCACGTTGTTTTGATTGCCGAAGTGGTGAACAGAAAGTTTTCGGGACTAACAATTGAAGCTTACAAAACGGCTTTGGTTCCCAAATATTTATTTCGGGAATTGGCAAGTTCTAATTCAACCAGTTTGGTTCCGACGCTACATTTATACAGAGATGATGATAAGGTGAATCCTAAAACCGGGAAAGTTAAATTGGAGGAGTCTTGTGAAAAATTCCTGAACAAATTGAAAAGGTGTTTAGACGCCAATCCGGGGCTGTACAGCCAGTCAGTTGATTCGACTGAATTTCTCGAGTCGTTGAAATCTGGGTTTGTAAACTTTGTAAAGACGAACCTTCCCGAGAAGAAAAATTACCTGTTCACCATCAAAATTGACGGCCAGTGGTTGGGAGAAATTCCAGTTATCCGCGATTATTTTGAAAGCCGGAGCTATGATAAATATTTTCAAGATAGTAAAGGAGAGCCTTATATTGGTCAGGACAAAACATGTGCGGTGACATATCGCCAGCATATTCCGGAAGTCTGGGGCAGGGTCGATACGCTTGGCTTTACCGTTAATGATATTTCATTTTCCAGAAATGGATTTGTGGCGCGTGATTCTTACAAAATGTTTCCGGCTTCACCCGAGGCGGTGAAAATCCTCGAAGGCACGATGCGCGCCCTGGATAAAAAGATGTCATTCAATTTTGCCGGCCTCAAATTTATTGTTTTACCGCATTTTGTTATTTTGTCAGATGACCTGGTCCGCCAGAAGAATCTCGTCAGAAAATTTGCAAATAAAGTCAAAGACTCTGGCGAACCTGGTTTCGATCCTTTGCTGCAGTCTATTTTCAACTCTGAAAGTGTATTTCATAATATTATCAACGACCCGGAGTTGGGTAAAAACAGTGTTTATTACGATATTTTCTTTTATGAAGAAAAGCAGGCGCAGTTTGCAATCAAGTTACATGTGTCTGACGTTTTGCCTTCTCGATTCGGAGTTATACGAGAGGCAAAAAAAAATATAACAGAATTTTATCAACCTATTACTCAAAAGCAATTTAAAAAAGGACAGGATCTGTCGTATTTTTATTTTACTCCGAGTTTTATACACATTAAAGATTTTTTCTCAATAAAAAGAGAAAAGGAGACAGTCGTTGAGCCTTACTTTTTCAAAATAGTAGAAGCTGTTTTTTATAAGAATAAGGTCAATGAGGAGATGATATTAACGGCTTTTATGAAAAAAATTGTACCAGCTTTTAAAAATGCCGCTAATAATTCTTATATCTTCTCAGATTGTGTAAAATATTCTTTATGTATTCATCAGTTTTTTCAAAAACTTCAACT
Source organism: Runella sp. (assembly GCA_039810845.1). Classification (GTDB taxonomy): domain Bacteria; phylum Bacteroidota; class Bacteroidia; order Cytophagales; family Spirosomataceae; genus Runella. The sequence goes on from JBDHXS010000407.1 coordinate 1,589, forward strand.
TTTCGGAAATATGGAACCAACAATTGAGGGACCAATCTCTCTTTCCGCACTCGAATTTGTTAAGCAGCATGAACTATTTTTTAAAAATCATATACAAAAAGCCGCTTTTTTGTTGGGGTGTGCTGTCGAGGTTTTGCTTGGGTCGCAACGCTCCCATCTTAATGGTAATGAACCTTTTGCTAAAAGGCTGAACAACTTGAGTATCGATTACCGCGAGTTGCAGCGAATTAAAACAGAGCTTTTGTCAAAGGTCAAGCAGTATGCAGATGCCAAGAAACTTTACGATGGTGAATATATCCATCGATTGCTTTTAGAGTTTGATAAACTGATGCTCGGTGGCGATGACTCAAACTTGAGTAAAACTCAGGTTTCCTATGCATTTTCTGTTGGTTTGGTATTGGAAAAAGAATTTACTAAATTACGTATTGAAGAATATAAGGCTCAAAAAGAAGCAAAAAAGAAGTCACAACGTTCAGAAGACCAGGAACAATAAATTTTTTCACCACAATTAACTGTTGAAATATGAGCAATTTGAAAAACCGCAGCGAAATCCTTTTCCTTTACGATGTAAAACGCTGCAATCCCAACGGTGACCCACTTGACGCCAATCGGCCCCGCATCGACGAAGAATCAGGTCGTTGCCTTGTAACAGACGTGCGCCTGAAACGAACCATCCGCGATTATCTGATGAATAAAGGGTATGATGGCGGCCCCAAAGGCGATATTTTTATCCGGGATATCGATGGCAAACCTGTAACAGGTGCAGCCCGCTCAGCAGCTTATGAAGGCAAGGATGATTTTTGTCAAAAATTTATTGACGTTCGGTTATTTGGCGGCGTTTCAGCACCGGCAGATAAAGGCGGCAGTAGTGGCGGAGATGGAGAAGAGGGCGATGAGTCAGAAGAAAAAAGCAAAGGAAATAAGCCAAAAGGCGGCAAAAAAGGCAAGGTTTTCCATTACACCGGCCCTGTGCAATTTTCTATGGGCTATTCTTTGAACCGGGTACAGGAAAATTTTATTAAAGGAACCGGAGCGTTTGCTACAAAAGAAGGCGCCGAACAAAAAACCTTCCGTGAAGAATACAATATCACCTATGGCATGATTGCCTTTCACGGCGTGATCAATGAAAACGCCGCCAAACACGTCGGCACAACCGAGGGTGACATTGCAGAAATGACAGAAGCCATGTGGAATGGCACAAAAGATCTGCTTACGCGCTCCAAGAAAGGTCACATGCCGCGACTTTTGGTCAAAATTGATTATAAAGATGGTTTTTTCATAGGCGACCTCTGCGAGCGGCTGCGAATTATCGCCGGAGAAGGTAAAAAGCCGGATGCCCTGGAAGACGTGGAAGATTTTACAATCGATACCAAGGCACTGACGGAAGCATTGAAAAAACACGACGACAAAATCATATCGGTCAAAGTACAAGTCGATGAACGCCTGAAACTGACAGAACCAATACCTGAAAAATAACCCAGTCGTCCCGTTATGAAAATATTAGTTTTCGACATTTGGGGCGACTATGCGCACTTCAAAAAGATTTACGCCACCACTTCGGCTGTTTCTTATCTGATACCCACCAAACCTACCATTTATGGTTACATCGGTGCGATTATCGGATTGGAAAAATTCGACAATGCTTATCTGCGGCATTTTGCCGACAAAGCTTGTTTGGTGGGATTGTCTTTGCGAGGCTCGATTTCGCTCGAAACCCGCTTTTCTGATGCCGGGGAAGACGGACGCAATGTCATAATGCGACGCATGGGCATTAACCTTCGCGCACAACTCGGCCCAAGAAAGCCGGGTGACTCACCCAAGCCAACGCTTATGGAGTTCGTGTATCGTCCGAAATACCGGCTTTACATCCACTTGCGTGACTCGGATTTATACGTAAGGTTGAAACACAACCTCGAAAATCATAAAAGCGTTTATACGCCGACGCTGGGCCTGGCAGGGTTACTGTCAAATTTTTGCTTTATAGGGGAATATGATTTGGTTCCACAGAGTGAAAAAGGTCCGATCCCGATACATTCTGTTATTCCCAAGTCTCAGTTTCTGGCTTTTGACAATACGATGTTTGAGCATCCTGAAATGGAGTTTGCCATAGTTGAACAGAGTATGTTTGCCATTGAAATGGATGTCGCACGAAATGTGACGGAAAGAGATGATATTTTGCTGGAGCGCAATGGAAAACCGATACTTGCCCAAGTAACGCAACACTTTTCTGTCAATGGAAGCAACATCGTCCTCTTTTGAACTGATTTCGCACCCTGATCGGACTTTGGCAGAACACCTCAGTGGATGCGACGAGGCTTCGCGACTCCAGCTGTCCTACAAATACATCGCTGAGGATAAGTTCTTTGACTTTGATCTGCTCGAAAAAATGCGGCATTTGTTGGTCTATTTCCATGATTTTGGAAAAGGAACCGACTATTTTGCTTACAAGATCATCAAGGCGATCAAAAAAGAATTGAAAGAACCCCAACCGGGTAATCCTTCATGGGATAAGGTAAAAGAGTTCTCTGATCGGATGAAATCGTACCTCGACTATTTTCAAAGGTTTAAATTCGAGGAAATTGAACGTGAATACAAGCAAAATGAACGTCTTGGCGATCACGCCAAACAAGGCGCTTATTTTGTGCTTGCCGCGTTTCAACACGAAGACATTATCCTGAGCTTCATTTTGTTAAAAATTATATTAAAACATCATGGCAATCTAAGCAATTTTTGGACCGACAAGAAAAAAAAACCTCAAATTTTGTTGGAAAAAGAGCACCTTGACTTGTTGGAAAGACAACTAGCCAAACTTGATTTTGAACTTTATCAACAAATTCTGGAGCCGCAAGGACTTCGTGTTCGTCGGGAGGACTGGATTGACATCAGGCGACTGGTTACAGATACTGATCGAATTGACGATGAAGAGATTAAATTTGAAGACAAGAAAGACATTCGTTACTTTTTTCTGCAGCACTTTCTCTTCTCACTCCTGCTTTCTGCCGACAAAGGCGATGTTAAACTACCCAATTATGTATTAAAAAACGAGTTTATTCGCGAAAACGGGCTGCTGCCAGAATGGTTAATCGGTAAATTCAAGGATAGGGCATTTGAACATACGCCAGGCAGTAAACTGAATGAACAACGTGAAGAAGCTTACCAACTGATTGCTCAAAATTGTTCTTCAAACGCAGAAAAACATTTCTTTTCCATCACGTTACCAACCGGTATGGGTAAGACCTTCGCTGCGTACAATGTAGCGGCGATTTTGCAAAATGAATACGTAAAACAGACGGACGGGAAAAAGCCCCGTATTGTGTATTGCCTGCCTTTTACTTCAATCATTGACCAAAATGCTGCTATTTTAGACAATATTTTGGCTTTTGGTAGAACACTTGATTCTTCAATTCAGGAAACCTGGCTATCCAAAAACCATTATCTCTCCAACTACAATCAACTTTACTATGAAAGAGAGTTGGAAGGACAGGAACCTGAATACCTCACCGAAGGCTGGGAGCACGAAATCATCGTGACCACTTTTGTGCAAATGCTGGAAAGTATTTTTACCAACAGGAACAGCGCTTTGCGGAAGTTTCATAATATGACGAATGCTGTTTTTATACTCGATGAAGTACAAAACGTGCCACCCAAATATTATGAGGTTATTGAGCGTGTATTCAGAGAAATGGCAACGTACTTCAATACCAAATTCGTATTTGTTACAGCTACCCAGCCGTTTTTATTCAAGGAAAAAGAAGCGGTTTTTGAACTGACTGCTGGTAAAACGGAAGAATATTTTCGCCAGCTTGCCCGCATCAAACTTGATCAAAGCCTTCTACGTGCGAACAACTACGACAAAATGGACGCTCAGGAGTTTTTAGCGCTGCTTGTCGCTGATATTCGTAATAATGAGAATAAGTCTTTTTTGCTTATTTGCAATACGATTGCACAATCGCGCTGGTTTTTTAACTCCTTAAAAGATGAATTTCCGGAGGCAGAGTTGATTTACTTGTCCAGCTCGCTGCTGCCGCCGGTCAGAAGATGGAATATTCGGCGGATCAAGGCTGCTAAAAAACGGAAGATCGTAGTATCGACGCAGGTTGTGGAGGCTGGCGTGGATATTGATCTGGATGTAGTATATCGTGATTTTGCTCCTATTGACAGCATCAATCAATCTGCTGGCCGCTGCAACCGGAATGCACAGCGCGGTACAGGCGTTGTCAAATTGTTCAACCTTGGAAAACATAAACATATTTATGACCCTGTTTTGATGAATATAACCCGGGAAGTCTTGCAGAATTTTGGCGATGAAATACTGGAAGGTCAGCTATTTGATCTTAATAATAACTATGCCGCGGCTGTGCGCAGAAAAATAACAGATGATAATAATGTGTCTCAAAAATTAATCCGTGCTATGGAAAAGCTACAACTGGAAACTATTGAGGAAGATTTTAAACTCATTGAAGAAGATCGCCGACACTATAATGTCTTTCTGCCGTGTAGCCGAGCTGCACAAAATGCATGGTCGGAGTATCTCAAAATAAAGGAAATTAAAGACCCTTATGAGCGTAAAACTAAAATGAAGAGCCATCAATCTTTCCTTTTGCAATATGTTACCCGGTTCCCCAAGAAAAAGTATGAGCCGGTTGATCCTGAAGAATTTTTGATCAACGAGCCCAACTGGCAAAGATGGTATGAACTGGACCGGGGATTTAAAATAGATTCAAAAGAGGACACAAGTATTATTTTTTAATAAGCGCTTTATGACCACCCACCTCCCTATCTCCACTATCTCCTTCCCCGAAATTCGCCTCCCTCAGCGTGCGGCGGCGCAATTGCGCGGTTTTTTCGGGCAGTATTTTCAGGAGCACAGTCCGTTG
>JBDHXS010000408.1:0-6457 GCA_039810845.1 Runella sp.
TTTTTGCCACTGTGGAGTACCTGTATAAACACCAGCATTCAAGTAAACTTTGGCCAAAATTGCCTGAGCAGCCAATTTGTTGATACGGCCATAGTAAGAACCTCCTACATTGTCAGAAAGATTTGGAAGTGACTCTGTCAATTCCTTTTCTACAAAAGCATACACTTGAGCACGAGGAGTAGTAGTAGCAGTTCCAGTAGATGTCTCAGTGATTACAGGTACGTTACCAAAATAATCCATTGCCAAGAAGTAATAGAAAGCACGAACAGCTCTCAATTCAGCAATCGCAGTTGTATTGCCAGCCACTTGAGGAATCAATTGGTTAATTGGGTTTACACCAGATTCGTAAATCCATCCCCAAATATCGTTGATTGGACCATGTGTAGTTGTCCAAGTGTGGCGGTTGTAATTCAACCAGTTTCCACCGTCGTACCAGTCTTTACCACGGGTAGGAACCAAACCTACATCCGTAGTTACTTCTGCATTATGAATATTCCAGGCATAACCACGTAAACCAGAATAAGCAGGGCCTAAAAGTGCTGCCAATTGCTCTGGAGTTTTACCGAAACCATCTTTTGGTACAACCCCAAAAACCGACTCGTCCAAATTGGTACAAGAAGCCATTGTAAGGATTCCTGCCAATGCAAGGTAAGAGAATGTTTTTTTCATTTTGGATGATGTTAAATTTTATTTGTTACAAAACAGTAACAGTATGTTTTTATGTACGATGTTTAAACATTTTTGGATGCGTCTAAACATCGTATTTTTTTAGAATGACAAATTAAAGCCAACTTGGAATCCACGAGCTTTAGGGAACTGCTGCTTAGTATAGATACCAGCTGTTGCAAAACCTGTATTCATCTCAGGATCAACTCCTTTGAACTTAGTCAATACAAACAAGTTGTTGCCTGATACATATACCTGGGCACGGCTCAATACACCTTTCGCAGGAATTGTATAGCCTAAACGGAAGTTAGCCAAACGTACAAAACTACCATCTTCTACAAAGTAGCTAAATGCCCCTGTTTTGGTATCACGTACGGGAGATGTAGCCGCTTCCCGAAGTGTGTTTTCAGCAGGAAGACGATTGTTAGGATTGGCATACAACATACGCTCTGCGTTGAAGATTTTGTTACCAAATTGTCCATTCAACAAGAAGCTCAATGAGAATGCTTTGTAGCTAAAGTTGTTGGTCAAAGAAGCCGTAAATTTAGGAAGCGGGCTTCCTTGGTAGTCACGGTCTGCATCGTTTTCACTAATTTTGCCATCTCCATCAATATCTTTGAATACAAATTGGCCTTTATCGTCCAACTTTTCTACAATACCACCAAAGAATGCACCTACGGGCAAACCTACCTTAATAAGTGAAAAAGGAACGGCAGAAGTACCGCGGGTGGCAGCTCCTAAACCAGAGAATAAAAAGATTTTGTCAGAGCCAACAAATTCTCCTTTGGCAAGTGCTGTCACTTCATTTTTAAGTGTAGCGGCTGCTACAGTTACATCATAACGAAATTCTCCTTTGTCAACAATACCTGCATTTAATGACAATTCTAAACCTTGGTTACGCATTGAGCCTACGTTAGCTAAGATAGTTGGATACAAAGGTTTGATAGAAAGCGGTGCAGTGATTTCGTATAATAAGTCTCTTGTATTACGGATATAATAATCCAATGAACCTGTAATACGATAATTCCATAACGCGAAGTCAATACCTGCGCCATAGTTTTCGTTTACTTCCCATTTCAAATCTGGGTTAGGATTCTGTGAAGGCTTGTAAGATGGTAACCAGTTACCGTTGTCGTAGTACTTATCGCTTGGGCCTACCAACGCCAGTGAGCGGTAAGGAGCAATACCTTCTGAGTTACCCGTTTGACCGTAGTTTACGCGGAATTTCAAATTATTGATGGTTGGGTTGCCTTTCAAGAAAGCCTCTTCAGACAATGTCCAGCCTACCGATAATGATGGGAAAAGCCCCCATTTGTTGTTTTGTCCGAATTTAGTAGAGCCATCGCGGCGTACTGTCAATGTAGCGAAGTATTTGTTATTCAACGCAGCAGTTGCACGGCCAAAGAAAGAAATCAGCTTGTAATTTGAGCGAAAAGATCCAACAGCATCATTTGCATGTTGTCCTAACGATACCCCAGCTCCAGCACCTAAGTTATTGAATAATAAATCATCGGTAATAAAGTTGTTGTTTACTGCATTAAAGCCTTCAAAATCGACATCTTGATAGGAATAGCCACCCAGTGCGCCAAAGTTTAGCCCACCAAATGTTTTATTGTAGTTCAATGTAAGCTCTAATAATTTGTCTTGACTTGGACCTGCGTCAATTGGACCAGAAGAACGGCTACCAGTTCCTAAGCCAGCTTGGGCTGATTTAGGAATACGGGAGATGTAAGAATACCCATTCTGATTTGATCCTTTCAACGCACCATTAACCCCAAACACCAAATCTTTTGTAAGATTGTATTTTAAGTTTACGTTACCTAAATATTCAATTGATTTTGAATAGTTAGTAGTTTGCTCTAATAATGCAACTGGGTTGAAGATGGCAAATTCACCCAAACGTTCAAAATAACCCGTTCCTGCGGCAATGCTACCAGGTGTTTGGAATGCTGCATTAGTAGTATAAACAGGGTCTGTTGGCATATTGGTGATTGAATAAGTAAACGCGTCGTAGTTTACGTAATCACGTTTGCCAGTGATAAGCGATAAATTGGTAGCAATTTTCAACTTACCATTCAAAGCGGTTTGGTCTAAGTTGATACGTGCACTTACACGCTCAAAGCCAGATTTCTTCACCAAACCCTGTTGGTTTAAATAACCAATTGAAGCACGATAGCTAAAGTTTTCAGTCCCTCCTGAGAAGGCCAAGTTGTGGCTTGTGATAGGTGCTTTACGTGTGATTTCTTCAAACCAGTTTGTGTTGGCACCTTGATCATTCCCAAGTGTAAGGCCCAATTTCTTTATAGCATCGCGGAATTCAGATGCGTTCATGTAATCCGGAGCTTTGGCTACCATATCCACACCAAACTGCGCGTTATAATCAACAGATGCACGACCCGATTTACCACGTTTAGTAGTAATTAAGATAACCCCATTAGAAGCACGCGCACCGTAGATAGCGGCAGAAGAAGCATCACGCAATACGTCCACTGAAGCTATGTCATTTACGTCAATGTTTTGGATGGGTACGCCTGGTACGCCGTCAATTACATAAAGTGGGTCAGAGCCAGCAGCCAAAGAACCTACCCCACGCAAACGAACCGTTGGACGTGCATTAGGGTCAGAACCTGTTTGGTTGATGGTCAGACCAGCTACTTTACCTTGTACAGCAGCAAGTGGATTAGCAATAACCCCAGCGTTAAATTCTTTCGAACTTACACTGGCAACTGTACCTGAAATTTCCTGGCGTTTTTGGGTACCATAACCCACTACCACGACTTCATTCAGAACTTGGTTATCTTCAGCTAGGCTTACATCCACTACACTGCGGCTACCTACCGCAACTTCTTGCGTTTTGTAGCCTACAAAGCTGAAAACGAGAGTGGCATTTTCAGGAACGGCGATTTTGTAGTTACCGTCCACGTCGGTGTTGGCACCACGCTGGGTACCTTTTACGGCGATGCTTACGCCGGGCATCCCTGTGCCGCTTGCATCTTTCACTTTACCAGTGACTTGTTTGTCTTGTGCCCATACACCCAAAGACACCACTGATAGCAAAACCGCCAGCACATATTTGCTTGCAGCGGCCCAAAGCCGTGTAGAAGATACACGACTCACTAAGGGGAAACTGTTCATCATAGGTTGATAATTGTTTTTGTGAATGATTACTTACTGGTCATTACGACTGGTAGCCAAGTCATTACAATGGATTTTGGATTGCTCCAAGTATTTCTTGTGTACAATCGTACTAACCAGACAGCAAATTACAATAATTAATTTTTATAATACAAATTTTCAAAATTAAAAAGGCTTCATCTCTTATATTAAAAGTTCACTTTAAGAAATTTATAAATGACTTATTTATGGCATTTTTGTCTTAAAAATTTCACAGAACAAGACCTTTACCTAACTTTGCAGGAGATAACTTAAATCTCTCATTATGAAATTTTTTATTGATACTGCCAACCTAAAAGAAATTCAAGAAGCATACGACTTAGGTGTGTTAGACGGAGTAACAACCAACCCATCGCTTATGGCTAAAGAAGGCATCACTGGTAAAGCCAACGTGATGGCACACTATAAAGCTATTTGCAATATTGTTGAAGGAGATGTAAGTGCGGAAGTTATTTCTACTGATTTCGAAGGAATGATTAAGGAAGCCAATGAACTCATCGAAATAGATGAAAAAATCGTGGTAAAAGTACCTATGATAAAAGATGGTGTCAAAGCTATCAAACACTTGTCTGATCGGGGTATTAAAACTAACTGTACATTGGTGTTTTCGGCAGGGCAAGCTTTATTAGCCGCCAAAGCGGGTGCTACTTATGTATCTCCTTTTATTGGTCGTTTGGATGATATATCCATGGATGGAATGGAACTGATTGAGCAAATCATCACCATTTATCAGAATTATGGATTTACTACTGAAGTATTAGCTGCTTCGGTGCGTCATTCTATTCATCTTCTTAAATGTGCTGAATTGGGGGCAGATGTGGTTACTTGTCCGCTCAATGTGATTACATCACTTCTCAAACATCCTTTGACCGATAGTGGTTTGGAGAAGTTTTTGGCTGATTATAAAAAAGGAAATCAATAATTAAGTTCACAGTTTGTAGTTTACAGTCAGGAATAGTTAACTGTGAACTGCAAACTGCAAACTGCAAACTGAACTATGACCGCATTTTCTTCTGAACCTGTCATTCAACTTGAAGGCGTTGATATCTATCAAAATGGGAATAAACTTGTTTTGGCAGATGTTAATTTTGAAATTAATAAAGGTGATTTTGTTTTTCTGATTGGTCGAACGGGGAGTGGAAAAAGTTCACTCTTGAAAACCCTTTATGGAGATTTATGGCTTGAATCAGGTAAAGGAAAGGCAGTTGGCTATCAACTTGAAAAACTCAAACGGGCAGATATCCCCTTTCTTCGCCGTAAAATAGGGATTGTATTTCAGGATTTTCAGCTGTTTTTTGATCGTAATGTGGAAGAAAATTTGGAATTTGTATTGAAAGCAACAGGCTGGACAGATAAATCAACGATTAAAAACCGTATTTCTGAAGTCCTAATGCAAGTGGGCTTGGGAACATTACAGAAAAAAATGCCGCATCAACTTTCAGGAGGAGAACAACAACGGGTGGTGATTGCCCGTGCTATGCTAAACGAACCCCAGATTCTGCTGGCCGATGAACCTACAGGAAACCTTGACCCCGAAGTAGGGGAACAAATCATGCAAGTGTTTCAAACCATTAATACAGCTGGTACTGCGATTTTGATGGCTACTCACAATTACGACTTCTTAAAAAAATATCCAGCCCGGGTACTCAAATGTGAAACAGGAAGTATAAGTGAGATGTAGAGAGTCGAATATTAAAAAAATACAAAATTTTACGCTTCTGTTGTGTAAAATCGAATATTCTTCTTACTTTTGCAAAAAATAACTGCACTGAGCGCTTCGTAACGTCTCTGCGTTTTTTTCTCCGTATGGGGTATTGGACTCCCCGTTTTTTTCTGTTAGAAAATTACGCTTCGAATTATTTGGCACCGGCTCACTGAGATTTCATGAGTGTTCCGTGCATGGGCAATTTTTAAAAATCCTGTTGTTGATCGGAATCCACCGATGAACTGAGTTACATAACTCGTCGTCGAGTGGAGGTAATCGTCGAATGGTTTTCGCTGGAGAAACCTCATTCGGTGCCAACATTGTGCTTACCGCTCGAACAATTAACGGGATATTAACAACCGTTTAACTTGTGCATAAGCACGTAAAAACAATCAATGGAAGTACTTTTTGATTCATTAGAACTTTCGGAAGAAATTCTGAAGGCAGTAACAGAAATGGGTTTTACAAAACCCTCACCTATCCAAGCAGAAGCTATTCCGCCTCTTTTAGAAGGCCGTGACGTATTGGGGCAAGCCCAAACAGGAACAGGCAAAACCGCTGCTTTTGGAATCCCAGCTCTTGAGCAAGTTGATATTTCGGACAAGCGTACGCAAGTACTTATGCTTTGCCCTACTCGTGAATTGGCCGTACAAGTAACTGAAGAGTTGCGCCGTATTGCTAAATACAAAAAAGGTTTAAAAGTGGAGACTGTTTATGGTGGAGATTCTATCGAACGCCAAATTCGCTCACTAAAAATCGGTGCCCAAATCGTAGTAGGTACGCCTGGGCGTGTGATGGATTTGATTGAGCGCAAGGCACTTAAATTAGATTTTGTAAATTATGTAGTACTTGACGAAGCCGACGAAATGCTTGATATGGGCTTTCGCGAAGATATTGAAACTATCTTAGAGA
>JBDHXS010000409.1:0-6434 GCA_039810845.1 Runella sp.
GATTGGTTTGAGTTGGAATATCATTGATGAGCCGTTTATGAAAGACCTTGCTGTTTTCTCTAACTTAAAATTGAGAGGTGGTTGGGGGATTTCGGGTAACCGCAACGTAGGTGCTTATGCTACTTTAGGGGCACTTTCAACGGGTTATTACAATTTCGGAACAACGACTGCGGGGCAGGCACTTGCTTACACTGTGACCAGCCTTCCCGCAAGTGATTTGGGTTGGCAGTCCACCTCTCAATCTGACATTGGGTTAGAAATTGGGTTATTTAACAATCGCATCACAGGTTCGTTTGATGTGTATTACCAAAAGACAAAAGACATCTTGCTTTCGGTAAACTTACCTCAAAGTAACGGGGCAGGTTCGACCCTGAAAAACTTGGGGAGAACCGAAGGAAAGGGATTTGAATCATCGCTTACCTTTGATATTTTCAGAAATAAGGGTGGTTTTAATTGGAGTGCTGACGTTACCTATTTCTTAAATCGTGAAAAAATTACACAGCTTACTACCCCCACGGAGTTAGACAACAAAGGGAATTTCTGGTTTGTAGGACATCCGCTCACGGTTATTTATGATTATAATAAAATCGGTATCTGGCAACAAGCAGACTTAGACAACGGAACGTTGAAAAAACAAACATCTCCAGTGCAGATTCCAGGTGAAATACGCGTAGAAGATGTGGATAACAACGGAGTGATTGATGCCAATGACCGCAAAATTATCGGTAATTTCCAACCCAAATGGGAGGGAGGTCTGACCAACAGATTCAACTACAAAGGCTTTGATTTATCTATTGTTACCTTCGCACGTATGGGTATGAAAGTCGTTGTGCCTTACTTGTCGGGTACATCGGGTGGCGGTTCTGGTTTTGGCTTCCTAAATCAAGGACGTTCCAACCAACTGGTAATGGATTACTGGACACCAGAAAACCCAACCAATGCTTTCCCACGACCAGATGCTGGCGGTGGTGTACGTAACTTTACTTCTACGACTTCATATCAGGATGGTTCTTTCATTAAGATGAGAAGTATCAATTTGGGTTATACCCTAAACGGTAAGTTACTCTCTAAGTTGGGGGTTTCTTCGGCCCGTATTTACCTAAATGCTACCAATCCTTTTATTATCTATTCTCCATTGGTGAAAGCCAAACTGGCAGTTGACCCAGAAGGGAATGGCTACGGCAATACCATTCAGGGAGGGAATTTCAACCGTTTCGTGACTGTAAACCTGAACAATCCTCCAGTGCGTCAATATACTTTAGGTTTGAATCTTAAATTTTAATTCAAGATGAAAAAGATACATAGTTTACTCATAGCGTTCACGTTACTTTTCTGTCTAAGCTGCGGGAAAATACTGGAGGAGCGTCCTCAATCACAAATTGTTCCTTCTTTTTTCAATAGCCCTTCGGGGGTATTGGGAGGAATTGCAGGAGTATATAATGAAATCCGTGGTCAGTGGGGAACCGAAGGCTTTTCTTCTGAAATGCAAGCAGGTACTGATGAGTTTATTCAAGGAGCGAGTAGTGGGGGCGGCCCTGTACATACCTTAAATGGCCTCAATAGTACCAATTTTGGTTCGGCTTGGGCAGCCGCTTTTACGTCTATCAACACAATCAATGGCGTACTAAAATTTGGACAGAATATTGATTTGCCCGAAGCCACTAAAAAACAATAGTTGTCACAAGCTAAGTTTTTGAGAGCTTTCTGGTATTTCTATTTGGTACAAACGTGGGGAGATGTGCCTTTGCATACGGAGTTTATTACCCTGCCTTCTCAAAGTGCCAAAAGAGACCCTGCCGCTGAGGTTTATAAGTTGATAATTCAGGATTTAACGGAGGCGGCTGCTGCTTTGCCTGACAAACCAACCGCTCCGTTTCTTGGAAAAGCGGCCACTAAACCTGCGGCCCTGTTTTTCTTGGCAAAGGCATATTTGACGCGTGGTTGGTTGACAAACTCGCAAGCTGATTTTGCAGAAGCGGCAAAAATTTCCAATGACATTATCACAAATAAAGGTGTGTATGGGCTGGACTTGTGGCAAGATTTTGGGGATGCGTTTGTCCCTGCCAACGATTATGGCAAAGAAACCTTGTTTGTAAGTGACCACTCAAATGACGCAAAATACGGCTATTACAGATTAGGTTCGGGTGAAAGTGGAGGTTTTGCTAATAACCTTACGCCTTGGTTTACCAACTGGAACTATCCAAACAACAGCGGTATTAACTCTTTTGTGAACGCGTCTGGCGTTTTGGTTAATTCTGGAACTTCAACCATGATTCGGGATTCTTATTATGGTCGTCCGTACCAGCGTATTCGCCCCAACAGCGTCAAGCAGACGTCGGGTGAAAATGTAGGTAAAAATTACTTCTTGGATCAAGCGTTTGTAAAAAGAGACATTGACTCACGTTTTGCCAATACGTTTTATACCGTATATATTTCCAATACGACTGTTACGAATACACCAACGGCAGCTAACAACAAACGTGGTATTGGTTATACAATGCAGATGGGGGTAGATACGGCCGTTTGGATTACTGATTACGAGGTGGTAGGTGCTCCTCAGTTTAACGGAACGCGCCCTTTCAAAGGAATTATTGCGCCACCAAGCTTATGGAAATCTGATTTATATCCTGCCATTAAGAAGCACATGGATCCGAGCCGTGGTAGTAACTTCAACGACCCTTCGACTCGCCCAGTAGTTATTACTCGTTTTTCGGAAGTATATCTGATTGGCGCTGAAGCGTATTTGATGTCGGGTAACAAAGCCAAAGCGGCTGAACTTCTCAACGTGGTTCGTCAGAGAGCTGCATATCGTAAGACAAACACTGCGGCGCAAAATGCTGCGGCAGCAACTGCCATGACGATTACGGCCGATGATGTAACGGTTGACTTTATTTTGGACGAAAGAAGCCGTGAGTTGTTTGGCGAATGGATGAGATTCCAGGACTTGGTTCGTACCAAAACATTGGTGCGCCGCCTTAAAGCTTGGAACAATGAGGCAGGCCCGTATGTAAAAGATTTTCATCTCTTACGTCCTATTCCTCAATCGCAAATAGACCGTACTGTGGAAGGACCAGCGTTTCCGCAAAATCCTGGCTATTAGAGTTGTAGTTAACAGATTGAATTGATAGATAAATTAGGTGAAGATGTAAGTGGCAACTGCCACTTACATCTTTTTATACAAATTAAAAGCGCTTTTCTTTGTAAATAATGGATAGACAGATGTTATTTAAAACTGCATTCACCACCTTTTGTCTTGCTTGTTTAATGGCATTGAGTCCACTTGCGCAGGCCCAGAAAGTTACCTTAAACAATCCGATTCTGACGGGTTTTTATCCTGACCCGAGTATTGTCAAGGTCGGGCCTGATTATTATACTGTGCATTCTACATTTTCGTACTTCCCAGGGTTGCCCATCATGCACAGCCGCGACCTGAAAAACTGGAAACAAATCGGCAACGTCATTAGCCGCCCGTCGCAAATGGATTTTATGGGTGAGCGGATGAGCCGTGGGCTATTTGCTCCTGCCATTACTTATTACAAAGGCATATACTACGTAACCTGCACTGATATTGACCATGACGGGAACTTTGTAGTGACTGCCACCAACCCTGCTGGTCCTTACAGCAACCCTGTAAAACTTCCACAAGTCAGGGGCATCGACCCTTCCATTTATTTTGACGAAGCCACCGATAAAGCTTATGTGGTTTATAATAGCGATGCGCCTGATAATAAGCCGCTTTACCCAGGTCATCGCACCGTTCAGATGTATGAGTTTGATTACAAAAACTTAAAAACGATCGGAGAAAAAAAGCAATTGATAAACGGTGGAGTGGACATTACCAAAAAACCCGTTTGGATTGAAGGTCCGCACATTTTGAAACGTAACGATTGGTACATACTGTATTGTGCCGAAGGCGGAACTTCGGTCAATCACTCACAAGTGGCCTTGCGTAGCAAAGATATTTGGGGGCCGTATGTGCCGTTTGAAGGCAATCCTGTATTGACCCAAAGAGGCTTACCCGCCGACCGCCCCAACCCGATTACGTCGGCAGGACACGCCCAGTTTATCGAAGGCCCCGACGGCAATTGGTACTCGATTTTCTTGGCTGTTCGCCCTTACGAAGGTGATTTTTACAACACAGGCCGCGAAATGTTTATTGCGCCGTTGACGTGGGTAAACGATTGGCCAATGATTGAACACGGCGAAAAAGCCATTGAATACAAGTATGCAACCAACATCAAGGAGGTAAAACAGAAAGGGGCTTTGCCGCAAAACGGCAATTTTACTTATACCATGACCTTCGACAAAGGACTCGACCTTTCGCTCATGCACTTGCGAACGGTTGATAGTAGTTCATTTAAAACGTCTAAAAATGGTCTAACGCTTAAACTCAAGCCTGAAACGATCTCAGAGTTGGGCAATCCATCTTTTGTGGCCAAACGCCAGCAACACATGTATTCAGTAGCTGAAACAGAGTTGAATTTTACGCCAAAAACTGAAAAGGAAAAGGCGGGTTTGGTGATTTATCAAGACGAAAGCCATTTTTACTTTTTGGCAAAATCTATCAAAGATGGTAAAACACAAGTGGAATTATACAAAAGTGTGCATCGCAAAAAAGACGTAGAATTGATAAATACGTTACCCGTGGGAAATGGCAAATTGAGTTTAAAAATAACGTCAAAAGCCGATAAAGTTGATTTTGAGATTTCTGAAAACGGTAAAACGTACAAAACTGTTGCCGAAAACTTAGATGGCAAGCACTTGTCCACCAAAGTATCAGGTGGATTTATTGGCAATGTGTATGCTATGTATGCTACTGCAAATGGTGAAAAAAGCGATAATACAGCAACATTTAAGTATTTGAAATACAGTGGCAATGATCCTGTATTGAAATAAAACAATCTCGTTTTGAAAGC
Source organism: Runella sp. (assembly GCA_039810845.1). GTDB lineage: Bacteria > Bacteroidota > Bacteroidia > Cytophagales > Spirosomataceae > Runella. The sequence continues at coordinate 4,917 of JBDHXS010000409.1, forward strand.
AACCTTTTTACATAGTGTAGCAGCGTTTTTGCTCAGCTTTTCAGCGTTAGGGCAGATGCAACCGTTCACCCTTCAGGAGGTGAAGGTGACGAATGGTGCTTTTAAAAACGCGCAGGATGTGGATATGCAATACATCCTGTCGCTGAACCCTGATAAGCTGCTGGCGCCGTACCTCATCGACGCAGGTTTGCCGCTGAAAGCCGAGCGCTATGGCAACTGGGAAAGCTCAGGGCTGGACGGGCACATCGGCGGTCATTACCTGTCGGCACTGGCCATGATGTATGCCTCTACGGGCAATGTCGAACTGAAAAAACGACTCGACTACATGGTGGACCAACTGGCGCAGTGTCAGACCAAAAACGGCACCGGCTACGTGGGCGGTATTCCGCAGGGAAAGGTGTTTTGGGAACGGATTCACAAAGGTGATATCGATGGCAGCAGCTTCGGGCTGAACAACACGTGGGTGCCGCTGTACAACATTCACAAGCTGTTTGCAGGTTTACGGGATGCCTACGAATTTGCGGGTAATCTGCAGGCGAAACAGGTATTGGTTGGTTTGGGGGATTGGTTTGTCGAACTCATTCGACCGCTTTCGGACGACCAAATCCAACAAATCCTTCGCACCGAACATGGGGGTATGAACGAGGTTTTTGCCGACCTGTACCTGTTGACTAACAACCAAAAATACCTGACCACCGCCCAGCGAATTTCTCACCGCGCCATTCTGAATCCGTTACTGCAGAAGCAAGACAAACTGACTGGTTTACATGCCAATACGCAGATTCCGAAGGTAATCGGCTTTGAAAAAATTGCTAACCTAACCCAAAATGCCGAGTGGTCGGAAGCCGCCCGTTTTTTCTGGCAAAATGTATCCCAAACTCGAAGCGTAGCCTTTGGCGGCAACAGCGTGCGCGAGCATTTTAACCCCACAACTGATTTCAGTTCGATGCTCAAATCGAATCAGGGACCCGAAACCTGCAATTCGTTTAACATGCTGCGGTTGAGCAAAGCGCTGTTTCTGGACAAAAACGACCCGACGTATCTCGACTTTTACGAACGGGTTTTGTACAACCACATCTTGTCAAGTCAGCATCCGCAAAAGGGTGGTTTTGTGTATTTTACGCCCATTCGCCCCAACCATTATCGGGTCTATTCGCAACCTGAAACCAGCATGTGGTGCTGTGTTGGTTCAGGCATCGAAAACCATACCAAATACAGCGAACTCATTTACAGTCATTCGGCCAATGACCTGTTTGTCAACCTGTTTATCCCTTCCACCTTAGACTGGAAAGAGAAAAATATTCAACTAACCCAAAGCACCGAGTTCCCGTACAAAAACCAAACTGAACTGGTGCTAAAACTGGCGAAATTACAGACGTTTGCCTTGCAAATCCGTTACCCGAAATGGGCGGAAAACGTTGAGGTACTGGTCAATGGAAAACCTTATCCTGTCAGCGCCCAGCCCGCAAAATATATGAGCATTGAGAAAAAATGGAAATCGGGCGATAAAGTGACAGT
>JBDHXS010000410.1:0-6432 GCA_039810845.1 Runella sp.
CATGTTCTCAGAATTTACGGCATAGGAGTCATCATAAAAAGGAGTTGCGTGCTGTATCTCAATTACTAAATACCGAGGAAAATTGGGGCCAGTCCATTGTTTGTAAAAATTATAGGCTTCCTGCCAAACAAATTTTTTGTAGCCATAAATCCCAAACCGAGCGATATAGTCAGTCGTATCCATATCAGCTGGCGGGGGTGTTTCTTTAAAACCGTCGAAATCGGCAGGGAAGTGGCCATGATTAATACAAATTGGGAACTTAACTTCGGGGTGTTCGTCAAAACCGTGAGGTAGCAATACATGCGCTCCCAAATACATCGGTCTGCCCCAGAATTCAGTCAATAGTTTGCTTTGGATTTTGATGTGTTTGATATACTTGGTGTCTTTGGGCTCAGGCAATGTCGGGTTCTCTTGGTCAAGTATAATTTTTATAACGTCCTTGGCCTTCGGGTCAAATTTGACTTTGAACGGTTTGGAGTACAAATTTCCTGGAGCAGTGCGGTAATTTTGCCCTTCGCCACGATCCATTGGTAGTTTGACTGTGTAGCCTGTTTTGAGTTTGAAAGTTTCGTATTTATGCAGAAGAGCCTGTACCCAATATTCGCCTGCTGGAAAATCTTTTAACGATTTTATTGGATAGCCTGAGGCAGAAGAAGCCAATGAAGTAGGTTTGTCAGCTTGCCAACCATCCACATTTTGTCCAAATATTTGTTGCGAATTGGAATCGTCGCTGACTTGGAAACGCGGTTCCGATTTATTGTCTTTGGCCAAAAACAACATCAGTCGACCGTCAAAGCTTGTTCCTTTGGATTTTGGAAAACTAACCGAAAATTGAGTTTGTGAGGTGGCTAAATGTGCACTGAATAACAATACAAAAAAGTACAGATTTTTCATACGAATAAGAGTTGGTTATAGAGATGAAGGAATTGCTTTACGATTGGCTCAGGAGCATTCCGTTGCTCAATGATTCTGCGATTATTTTGGCTGAGTTGTTCATAATCAGTGTTTTCTAATACAAATTGAATTCCTTTAGCCAAATCTTCAGCTGAGTAGAGTTGAGCTACATAACCTGTTTGCAAATGAAGAATTTGCTCGGCAATTCCCCCCGTATTAAATCCAACAACGGGCGTTCCACAGGCCATGGCTTCAATGATGGTGTTAGGGTAATTGTCTTCCAATGAGGGTACAACCATAACATCGACGGCTTGATATACACCGACTACTTCATGCGATGGTATGCTTCCCAATGATTTTACTTCCAGTCCCAATTCATCAATTGCCTCGGGTTGTGTTTTTCCAAAAATTACCACTCCCCATTCCTTTTTTTTGTCTTTCAATAAATGAGTGGCTTCTTTAAAATAACTAAACCCTTTTCTGGGGTCTTGGGTGTTTACACCCGCAAAAAGGATCCATTTTTTTTCGGTACTTAAATCTAATTTTATTTTCGCAGTTTTTCGATTTTTTGATTGAAAAATCTTGGTATCAATCAAATTCGGAATTGCTATGATTGGTAAGTGATGGGTTGTAATTGCCTTTTTAGCTAAATCAGCCAACCATTGACTGGGAGAAACCAACGCAATCGGGGTGTTTTTAAACAATTGTATTTTATGTTCAAATACCGAGTATGCCAAATCGTGTGCTGAAGGCTTGCGTAAATAGGGGCAATGATGGCAGTGTGTAAGGTATTTATCACAATCACGGCTATAATGACAACCTCCTGTAAAAGTAGACATATCGTGCATAGTCCAGACAACTGGTTTACCGAGTGCAAATAGCTTTTCTAACGAATTCAGTGATAAAAATCCGAAGTTAATCCAGTGCAAATGAATAATATCTGCCTGATCAATAAGCGGATGAGTTGAAATATCAACTCCTGTCCACAATGGAGAAAAATGGAAGCGTACCTCTTTCTCTTTCTCTTTTAATGCAAAATAAAGCCTCTCTGCGGCAAAACGGGTTAATGTCAGTTTTTTTGCAAAAAAATCGTTGGCATACGCCTCAACGCCCTCTTCGTTACGTTCTTTCTCCTGTACTAAAACCGTTGATTCTATGCTCGTAGAAAGCAAAGCATGATGCAAACGCAATGCCGCAATAGCTGCCCCGCCAAAAGTATGATATGTACTTACATGAACAACTTTCATGGTCGCCAAGCTGAGATATTGAGTTGCAAATCCATGACGTTGTTATTTCGATAGCGATGATTTATAAAAGGTGCTTTGCGGTGCTGATTAGTGTCAATATAGTACCTGAAACCTGCTTTTTCTATCACTTCAAGGACTTTTGTAAGCGCTTGTGGTTGACCGATATAAGCGTGAAATTCAACAAAAAGATGTTGGACCCTGTCAAGTGCATCCGCACAGTCTGGAAGCACTTCTATTTCAGCTCCTTCAATATCTATTTTTAGGAAATCAATTGTTTTTTCCTGTGCCAATTCATCTCGTAATCGTACTGACGGAATGAGCTTTTTGTTGCCTTGTCTATAGATCGAGGCATCATCGGCTTGGCCTTCGCCGAACTCTACTCCCAAGTTGTCTTTCCAAACGGCTTTTTGGATAACTTTTACATCGTTGATACCGTTGCGGTGAAGATTTTTGGTGAGGTATTCTGCAATTTGGGGTTCGGCTTCGTAAGCTCTTATTTGAGATTGTGGATACAACTGCTTAAAATAGAGAACACTCATACCGACATTGGCCCCACAATCATAAATGACGGGAGTTGGTGTAGAGCTATTAAACTTATAATATTCTTCAAAGTAGATTTCTTCATACTGCCATACCCACGAGAAACAATCAGGTATTTCTAATTGATAGTTACCAAATTTAACTTTATATGGCTGATAGCGTGGCTTATCGCCGTATCGCCAAAAAATAGACAGCAGTTGTCGTCCTGAACGAGATCTGAGGAGGTGAAAGGGAGTTTTGAGGAGGTATTTTAGAGCAAGCATGGAGCAAAAATAGGGAATGATTCTCTATATTTGTTCAACTATTTGGAGAATACTAATCGTTGATATTGTATGATTATTCAACTTAATATTCCTACTCGAGAGCAGTTTACCGACGAAGAATTGGTGGTATTTTGCTTATCCAATCCCGATTTGATGTTAGAACATGATGAGTTTGGGCAAAGGGGAGCGAAGAAAAAACTATACATTTATCGCCCAACATTGGTTTTTTGAACAAAACTGTTTACCACAAATTTAATAGTAAAAACGGAATTGTTATATTTTGAAGCCGTATTAACTGATATTTTAGAAATTGAGTAACAATGAAAAAAAGAGTTATCTGTCTAATTACAACCCTTATTCTGGGTTCATTGGCCTTCGCTCAAGAGTCTCCATCAGAAGAAGATTTTTATAAAATTGTGACACCTCCTGTTCCTGAAGGGATTTTGCTGGAGGTGGGTGGAATGGTATCACTACCTGATGGACGTTTGGCTATTGCCACGCGTCGGGGGGATGTTTGGATACTCGACAATCCGAATGGACCCAAACCTTATTTTCGGAAATTTGCGTCGGGTTTGCATGAGATTTTGGGGCTCGCGTACCAAAACGGTTCACTTGTTTGTGCACAACGTGGAGAATTGACCAAACTCACCGACAAAGACCATGATGGAAAAGCCGATAGTTATGAAACTATCTATGCTTGGCCGATTTCATCGCATTACCATGAGTACAGTTTTGGGCCAAAAATTGCGCCTGACGGCTCTTACTTTGTATCTGGAAACGTCGCTTTTGGAGATGAGGAATGGTGGGCAGGAGAAAGCCGCCGACCACTACGCGGGTGGATTTTTAAAATTACACCTGATGGACAAATGGAGCCTTGGGCCACGGGTGTACGCTCGCCCTGTGGGTTGGGTATGATAGATGGCGAATTGTTTTATGACGACAACCAAGGTGATTGGATTGGTTCAGGAGGAATCTGGCATGCCAAAAAAGGTGCTTTTATGGGACACCCTGCTGGATTAAAATGGGCTTCTACTTTGCCAAATTCACCCATAAAATTGACCCAAGAGCAGGTTTATGCTACGGTTGACCCACGCAAAACACGCGATAAAGACGGCAATGCAATTAAACCAGAAAACGTACAAAACGAAAAATTTTTGACATTGGCCGATATGAAAAAGAGATTTCCCGAAACTCAACTGCCAGCTGTTTGGCTTCCTCACGGGATTTTGGGAATTTCTAATGCTGAAATTGTACCTGATCAAACGGGGGGAAAGTTTGGCCCTTTTAGTGGTCAGCTTTTTGTGGGTGACCAAGGCCAGAGTAAAGTGATGCGCGTATTTTTAGAAAAAGTAAAAGGAGAATACCAAGGCGCTGCTTTTGACTTTCGTTCGGGTTTTCAATCTGGTGTATTGCGAATGGCTTGGGCCAATGATGGTGCTTCGATGTACATCGGTGAAACCAATCGAGGTTGGGGTTCGGCTGGAAATGCCAATCAAGGTTTACAGCGGTTAGTATGGAATGGCAAAACCCCTTTTGAAATGAAGGCGGTTCGTGCTATGCCAGATGGTTTTGAAGTAGAATTTACTTTGCCTGTGGATAAAAAATCAGCGGAAAATCTGGCTTCTTATGCTGTTCGCAGTTTTACCTACAAATACCACCCTGTTTACGGCAGTCCTACTGTAAATGACGGAAAATGTGCCGTAAAAGGAGTGAAAATTTCAGAAGATGGCTTAAAAGCGCGCCTCGTGGTAGAAAACTTGCGCCAAAATTATCTTCACGAAATCAAATTGGATGGATTGCGTTCAGCAGGGTTGTATTGGTCATTGGTTCACCCAACGGCTTATTACACACTGAATAATATCCCTGATGGTGAAAAACTAAAATTGTCAGACATAAGTACTAAGTCAACTGCGCCTGCTACAGTCAAGGCTGTAGATAAAAAAGCTATAGCTTCTTCAAAAGTGCCTACTTTTGAAGAAATCAAACCTTTGTTGGCTAAAAATACTTGTTTGGCCTGCCATGCTGTTGATAAACGACAAGTTGGGCCTGCTTATACTGAGGTAGCTAAGCGTAAATATTCAAATGAAAAAATTGTAGAACTAATTTATAATCCTAAACCCCAAAATTGGCCTGATTATGCTACTCCAATGGCTCCTATGCCACAAGTTCCTAAAGCAGAGGCTTTGAAAATAGCAGCTTGGATTAATTCATTAGCACCCAAATCGGCTCCAAAACCCTAAAGGTATGTAGAGATAGTCTCTTCTTTGCGATTTGCATCAAACAATAGGAAATAGAAGATCTAAAATTGAGAATATTCTAAGAAAACATTCTTTGACTGTCAAAAACAAACAATAATGCCCCTTAGTAAAGAACAAATTTTAAAACAATATTTTGGCTATGATACCTTTCGTCCTTTACAAGCGGAGATTATTGATTGGGTTTCAGAGGGAAATGATTGTATGGTGCTAATGCCCACAGGCGGAGGGAAATCGGTATGTTTTCAAATCCCTGCTTTGATGAAAGAAGGGATTACGCTCGTAGTTTCTCCGCTGATTGCCTTGATGAAAGACCAAGTACAAGCGCTCCGTGCCAATGGTATTGAAGCTGCCTATTTCAATAGTACACTTACTTCATCTGAGCAATACGCCATTGAGAGGCAGTGCCATGCAGGGGAAATAAAATTATTGTACATTGCTCCCGAAAAACTCTTTTCGTCGGGTTCATTGGATTTTGTAAGATCGCTCAAAATCAACCTTTTTGCTATTGACGAATCTCATTGTGTTTCGGTGTGGGGGCATGATTTTAGACCTGAATATACCCAATTACACATACTGAAAACAGCCTTCCCTGATGTGCCGATGATTGCGCTTACGGCTACAGCCGACCGTGTGACACGGCGCGATGTATTAAAACAGTTGGGGATTTCAGATGCTAAAATTTTTGAGTCATCGTTTGACCGCCCTAATCTCTCGCTCAATGTCTTGCCAGGAAGAAATCGGATTCGGATTATTGAGCAATTTATTCATGACCATCCCAATCAATCGGGCATTATTTATTGTTTGGCCCGAAAAACTACCGAAGATATTGCGCAAAAGCTACAAGCTAAGGGTATCAATGCACGGCATTATCATGCCAAAATGCTTCCTGAAGAGCGTTCTCACGTTCAAGATGCCTTTATTTGTGACGATGTGCAAGTGATAGTAGCAACTATTGCGTTTGGAATGGGGATTGACAAATCCAACGTTCGGTGGGTAATGCACTACAATATGCCAAGTAATGTTGAGAGTTTTTATCAAGAAATAGGCCGTTCAGGTAGGGATGGACTCAAAGCTGATACCTTGTTATTTTACAGTTTTGCCGATTGGATTATGCGTCGTGATATGATTGAAAATTCAGAATTGCCACAGCATCTAAAAGATATACAATTTGCCAAACTCGACCGTATGAAGCAATATGCCGAAGCCGACCATTGTCGACGGCGTATTTTG
>JBDHXS010000411.1:0-6397 GCA_039810845.1 Runella sp.
CATTAAAAAAGGCAAAACTGTTGCCTTGGTGGGTTCTTCTGGCGGCGGAAAATCAACAGTGGCCGATATGGTACCGCGTTTTTATGACCCAACCGAAGGCAAAATTTTGATTGATGGCATAGACCTACGCGACGTAACCACCAAATCACTTCGCGACCTGATGGGAATTGTAACGCAAGAGTCAATCTTATTCAATGATACTATTTTCAATAACATCGCTTTTGGAACCGAAGCTTCGGAAGAGCAGGTGATAGCAGCAGCCAAAATTGCCAATGCTCATGATTTTATCATTGAGCAAAACGAAGGTTATCAAACCATCATTGGCGACCGAGGTACAAAACTCTCAGGTGGACAACGACAGCGTCTGAGTATTGCACGGGCTATCTTGAAAAACCCGCCGATTCTGATTTTAGACGAAGCAACTTCTGCTTTGGATACCGAATCAGAAAAACTGGTGCAGGAAGCATTGACCAATTTAATGAAAAACCGTACAACCCTTGTTATAGCACATCGCCTCAGTACGATTCAACACGCTGATGAAATCTTAGTATTGAGCGGTGGAAAAATAATAGAACGTGGCACGCATGACGATTTGTTGGCAGATGACAAAGGTTTTTATCGGAAGCTGAGTGTGATGCAGAGTTAATCATACTCAAAAACTCCACGTATTCTTACTCTGATTGTATGGCTCCAAAGAGAACTTGATTCCGTTTCTGACACCAAAATCATTGGATTGACCAATTACGTAATAAGCCCCGAGCCTTATTCTTTCTCTACCTATTTTGAAGATTCGGTTTAGCCCAAAAAAGACTTCCGAGTATTGGTATTTTCGTTCGGGAACGTATAAAAAACCACCACCTGCCATTTCTCTGATTTTGGTTTTGTTGAGCAATGGGATTTTGCTCGTCAAAAAACCATTGAATTGATGCACATAATGCGATTCAAAATACCAATTAAACACAGGGAATGTCTTGGGAATCAGCTGATATGTGAGCATCGCTGGTGAGAAAAAATAGTTGTCGCCACCCCGCATATATTTATAATCCATGACCGCTAAACGGGTGGTATCCAGAAACTTGCCAATACTGAGTCTGTACTCAGATGTACCAATAATCCCCACATTGAAAGTTTGTCGAACAGAGGCTGACAAATGGGTAAATATGTTGTTATTTTGATCGTTAACAGGCCAAGCTCTGTCAAAATTAACGCTAAAGGTGGGGTATTTTGACCCCAGAATCACTTTCTCGTTTGGCTCTCTTAAATACAATTGCCGAGGAGTATATTCTATGCCAATGCTCGTTTTGTACATGTGGCTGGTAGGAAAAGGCTGCGGGGTATTATTGCTGAAGATTCTATCTCCCAAAGACCCAAACTTAAAATCAGCCAAATCGCTTCGGTGTTCATAATACACCTGCGTATTAAGATAAAACCCATTGAAGAGTTCTGTACGGTGACGAACTTCCGCAAATTTGTTCTGATAAAAATTACTACGCCTAGCTATATCACTCAAGGTAGCGGCTCCATTGACAACATTAAATCCAGACCCAACCGCAAAGTAGATATTTGACACTTTTAGCGGATTATAAAAATAATTAAGGTTAATGTATCCTTTTAGGTCTTGGTTTTTAAAACCGTACGTAAAATTTGTATTTATCCAGACTTGTTTTCGGTTTTCCTGTCGCTTATAGTATCCCAAACCGTAGCGTATGCGCCAGCCACCAATGGCCAAAGGGTCAATAAGTCCTAAAATCGGATCAAAATACCAATTATTTTTTTTCTCACGATTGATATGCCCCATGCCCAAATACAAGACTTTGGGAAGGGTGATTCTGTTATAAATCTTATCAATCGAATCTAAATAGGCTTTTGAAGTGTATAATCTTTCCAGCCGTTCTTTTTCTTTGATTACTTTTTGTTCCTCTTTAGTAAGAGGATGTGGTCTGATTTGCTCCCAAAAGGTAGAATCTCTTTTGTAGGCATTGGCGGTGGTTACACCTACTTCATCTCCAAAAAATCGTTTGGGTAAATTCAGGTCAAATTCATAGTTGGAGTGAATGACTTCCGTCTTGCCAGATTTTTTTGTTCCTCCTTCTTTTACTTTCCACGTATAGGTGATTTTTGAGGCAACCCAACGGTTTTGGATGTTTTCAAATTCTTGTTTTACTCCAAATTCGTCATAGCGCAGCAATCCTCTTTTGGTTAATTTTAAATCTACATTTCGTAATACCCACTTATCTTCCAACACCTCTATCGTACCTTCATATAGCGCATTCCCTAAGGCTTTGGGAATAACCTTAATTTGGAAAATCTTATCCTGACCCACAAAGTAATACTTGATTAACTGGAATTTATAGCTCAGGAAAGTAAGTTCGCTTAGCGGTGAAGTAATCTCATTGTCACCGATTTTGGCTATTTTTTGGTGGTTTTGGTAAAAATTAAACTCTCCATCGGTAACTGATTTGAAAAAAAGTGTGCTTTGGTCACCAATTCTCTTCACCGCCTCTCTTTCTTCTTTTTGCTGACCAGTATTGCTTTGATGCCTTGTGAGCTGACATTCAAAAATATTGAGATTAGGAATACTATCTTTTTGAACAGGTGGTTTTTCACTTAATTTCAATTGCTCATCTGGGTTAGGCGGCAAATCTTCCTCTTTCTTTTTTACAATTTTCTTTTCAACCTTTTCTACACTTTTGATATACGCCTTGGCCTTGTAGTTTTGGTATTGATTTAAAATAGCCTCTTTGTTTTCAAGCACTTTTTTGATGACCTCATACGATTCATCTCTTTTTTTGATTTTCACTACGACCTCGTCCAATTGCTTATGGTCAATTTTTAGGAAAATATTCTTTACCAAATCTTTATCAGCCACTACCTCAAACACTTCAGTTTGATAACCCATCGAAGAAACCGAAATGCGGTTCAGCCCCTCCAGCAATTTGATTTCGTATTTGCCTTGGGCATTGGTCACTGTGCCCGTATTGCTATTGACCACACGAATGGAAACCCCCGATAGAGGCTCGTTGTTTTCTGAATATACGTATCCACGAAGGGTATAATACTCTTGAGAAAAGGATAAAAAAGGCAGCAGGAAGAGGCTGATTAGAAGTAATTTATTTTTCAAAAGGGCTGTAGTAGTTAAGAGGTGTGTCATATCATTTATCACCTTTTAAAAAACGGCCCGATGCTTTTTTTATTTTTAGGGAAGAACAGAATTCAGGTACTCTTTATAAATCAATGGGGTTCATTCCAACGATTCTTCTTTAAAATGAGTCTGACAAATAAAAAGAATACCAATATGCGCCGATTTCTATATGTTCTGCTCTTTGCTTATGGTTTGATTGGATGCCAGAAAGACGATGAAAATGCGCCCGCCTACATAAAATCCGCTGTGGAGCATTGTGGCTGCCCTCAACGTAAACTTGAATGGCTTCAAACGTTGGTTACTTCAGGCAACTATCCTACACCAGGTGCCCGACTACCAGCTCCCATTCGACGAATATCCATTGCCTCATCCGGAAAAACGCCGATATTTATCATAGATTCGGATATCAATTCGTGTTTTACTTGTCCTTGGGCGACTCTGAATTGTAAAGGTGAGCCATTTACATCAGGTAGTTCAAGTACGGTTAGCATAACATCAATACCTACAAGAGATAAGATTATCTGGGAGAGGTATTAGGAGGTTACATTCAGAATATCTCCATTTTCATGAAAAATTACATTGCTTAAATGTCCAATCTCGGCGTAACCATTATTGTCAAACAGGAGCCCTTCAAAAATGGCTTCAATTTCATAAGTCTGCACACGGCGATGAAAAGGTTTGAGAGTACCGCCATATTCACCAGCAGATACGGCGGGGTTCCATTGCAGAGGTGCATCTACAAGTGTGCCGCGAGGAGCCATAATACCAGGATTGCCTAAACCGCGAAAATCAATTTGCTGGGGATGGTCAAGACCTAAAGCATGACCAAATTCGTGGGCCGCGGTGGTAGAGTTGCCCAAATTGTCGGAAGTAATCCAATGACCGACGTTGTCGCCCAGACCAAAGCCCATAAAAGAGCGAGTGACATGATTGTGCGCTTCAAGACGGATAAAATTGTAGCGAAAGTTGGTATTTTTGAAGGCTAACTGCACAACTTCCTCAAAGCTAACCACCTCATAGTCAATTCTCATTCTAATTTCGTAGGCTTCTTGGTCGAGCATGATAAAAGCCTTAGGTTCATGGTACATATCACGAATTTCAGCAGCGATTTTTTGAGCTAACTCGTCGGTAGCTTGGTTGCCATAAAAGATAAGTTTGGCAGAGATAGTGACAATTTTACTTTGTTCGTTACGAATTGCTAAAGCAGCCATGGGGAATGGTTAACGGTTATTTGTTAATGGAGGATTAACGACAGCCGCCGCTTGGAAGTGTAACGTCGAAGAAATTTTGTTGGCTTAAAGAGAAACTTCCAAGATTAACACGATTGCCTCATTAGACAATGCCTCAAAGTCAACTTCAGTTACATGAGTTAATGAAAGCCCATCGCGTGGGTGAAGCAGGCGATTTTGGACTTCAAAAGCACCCTGAATAACAAATATAAACACTCCGTTTCTTTCGGGTTGCTGCACTTGATAAGTACCTTCTTCACGCCCTTCAAACTTCCCAATCATTCCATAGGCCAAGTTGTAGAAACACGGGAGTAGTTGATTTTTATCCTGAAAATTAAAGCTATTTTGAGTAGTTTTTGGAATGAATTGCTCCTTTTGTCCTAAAACCCAAATTTGCAGAAAATTAACCAATTCATTCGAATAAGGATTCGTAATCTCATATTCCATACCTTGTGCTGCTGAAAAAACTTGCACTTGTCCTGCTTCCAAAAAGCCAGTGTCGCCTAAACTGTTGCTATATTCGATGGCGCCTACTAAGGGTAGCAAAATCACATCTGTGTTTTCATCCACTTGCATTTTCAGGCTTTTTCCAGCAGCAAGTGTATCGTCATTGAAAACGCGTAGATTTCCAAAAGGTTCTCGATTTTCAGCTTGATATGCCCCAAAATTGAAACTATGATAGCTCCGAAACCAATCGGTTTGTGAAACACCGCGTTGGTCAGCCAAAAAAATCGTTGCGTCAGCTTGAATCATCATAGCAGGGGTGATTTTTGAATGGAAGAAATATTCACAAAAGGTTGCATCGCAATGAGATCAGTTTCAATTTCTTCACCTTTGGTGAGGGCCTCTCGTTGGTCGCCGTAAGCAATCAACAACTGATTGCCTACGGTATCTATCCAAGTGAGAGGGTCGCTATAAAAATAAATAGCGATTTTGTGTTCGGCCTTGTTTTGTATGTGCGAATGTACAATTTCAAATTTGAATCGTTTGAACGACAAACAAAGTTTGCCGTAAGTATTGGTTACATCAGGCACAATATCATTAAGCTGACGCAGGTAGCCCATGGCTGCCGTACTGACCATCCCATGTATTTGGGTGGCATTGGGTACATTGGCTATCAATTCCTGTAAAGTTTTGTACTTACCCTCTTGATCAAAATATTGCGCCTTCATATAAAACTCCAGATGGGTATCGTCAAACACAAATTTGTCCCACGCTTTCTGAGAAGAAGCATCAATGACCTTACGATAACATAAGCTAATTAAACCTTTCATCTTTATGCACTTACTACAATCGTATGCGTAAGCGCGTATCCGTTGGCTACGCTTCCTGTGATTGTGGACATCTCGTTGGCAAAACCATCGCTAAATACATTGTCTTTTTCGTTCGTCGTATCGGCTTTGCCTTTGGTATAAAAATTGGTGGCTGTCGTAAATACCGTGTCGCAGACAGTAGCAGGGAAGGCTATTTGAGTGACTAAAAGTGATTTACCGCTGGCATTGTAAATATGGACATGAATATGCACCGCACGACCCGAATACCAACCAGGGAAAATAGTCGTAAACCCAACATTCCCGCTGGCATCCGTTGTTTGGCGACCACGTAAAAAGTGAACACTGGTATAGTTGGTGCTTTGCATTCCCGTTCCGCCGTATTCTGAATAGTTGCCAGCCGCGTCGCAATGCCAAATATCCACCAAGGCACCTTCCAAAGCAGCGCAATTGTTGTTTTTGTTTTTGATAGTAATGGCCACCGACATCGGAACGCCAGTACGGTCTGAGCGAATATCTTTCATCACCAAAGAACTTGGCGTTTTGGTAGGGAAAGGCCCTTCTGTTTCAGAGGGAGTTACATCACAAGTACCGCCTGTGGTACCATTGGTTGAGCCTTGGTTTGTGGTAGTGCCAGTAGTGGTAGGATCAACGGTATCTTTACTACAAGCACCCACTAATGGAGCTACGGTGGCGATTCCTAAAACTGACAAACTTCTTTTCAAAAAATCCTTGCGTTCCATGTTATTGAGATA
>JBDHXS010000412.1:0-6382 GCA_039810845.1 Runella sp.
TTTGAAATTGAACGGGCAGATGCTTTGGCTAAAAACTTTGAAGAAGTCACGGGCTATTTGCGCATCGGTGGGTTCGGCATCGGAATCATTACCTTGTTGGGGGCGGCCATTGCCTTGATGAATATTATGTTGGTATCAGTGACCGAACGCACCCGAGAAATCGGGATTCGGAAATCCTTGGGAGCCACCCCTCGTTTAATACGTCTTCAGTTTTTAATAGAAGCTATTGCGGTGTGTATTTTGGGCGGTATCGGCGGGTTATTGCTCGGTATTATCGTAGGCAATCTTATTTCAAAAGTGATCAGTGCCAATGCCAGTTTCATTGTTCCGTGGTTTTGGATGATGATGGGGATTTTGGTGTGCATTGTTGTTGGAATTATTTCAGGAATTTATCCAGCCATAAAAGCCTCACGCTTAGACCCTATCGAAGCTTTGCGCTACGAGTAAACACTTTTTCTGTAAAAATATTTCACAAAAAATTTGCATTTAATCTCTCAGACGCTACTTTTGCAGTCCCGTTTCCAGAAGATGCCCAGGTGGCGGAATCGGTAGACGCGTTGGTCTCAAACACCAATGGGGTCACTCCCGTGCCGGTTCGACTCCGGCCCTGGGTACTTTAAAAGGCTTGCACTTCTGCAAGCCTTTATTTTTACTTCCCAGCGGCCAATACTTTTTTATCAAAGTTACTAAAAGTCAATTCACCGAAAACTTGACCCCTCCCATGCTCTCAATTAGTTTGAAAAACTCGTTTGAAGGAGCGACTCGGTGTGTGCGTGATTGGAGTTTGACTTCGGTACGGGAAAGATGATCAAACACTGATACCGTCAGCGCACAACTGCCTGGATAGTCTTGTACAGCTTGATTGAGTTTGGATACCAGATCTCCGTCAAGTAGTTCCAAATCCAGTTGTAGGCGAATTTCTTTCGTTAATTTTTCCCGTACTTCACTCAACAGCTGCATCGAGGTGATTTTAAACTCGTATTGATCATCTGATTTCCAGCGAGTTTGGATTTTTCCCTTTACAAACAAAAAATGACCCGTTTGAATATAGGCCGAAAACTTCACAAAATCTTCACCAAACAAGGCCATTTCCATCGAACCTGCATAATCTTCCAACTTAAAAATACAGAAAGGATTACCTGTTTTGGTAGTACGAATCTGAAAACTGCTGACAATGCCTCCCACAGTCACATCTTTACCAAACAGTAGCGGTTTTCCGCCAATTTCCACGTTTACGGGGCCAGTATCGGCGGCGGTATCGTTATCATTAGATTCCGTGATTTCGGAGGTAGCCATTACGCGATCGAGGGTACAGGTACAGAAATTATCCAATTCGAGGCGGTACATGTCCAACGGATGTCCCGAAATATAGAAACCTACTACGTCTTTTTCGTAACGCAACCGTTCAATATCGCCCCACGGCTCCACATTAGGGGCTTTGGGTTTAGCAATATCAGCCCCACCACCGCCAAAGCCACCAAACAACGAAGCCTGCGCGTTGGACTTGTCGGCTTGTACAGCATTGGCGTATTTGATGAGTTTTTCGATAAGGTTTTGTTGCTCGCCGTCTGCGGTGGCAAAATACTGAGCACGATGAAAATCTTCAAACAAATCAAATGCTCCTGCATACGCCAGCGATTCGATGGTTTTTTTGTTTACGGTACGGAGATTAACACGGGTCATAAAATCAAAAATATCTTTGTACGGGCCGTTTTTATCGCGTTCTTCAATGATACTTTCCACGGCGGCGTCGCCCGTGCCTTTGATGCCTCCCAACCCGAAACGAATCTCACCGCGTTTGTTTACCCCAAATCGTCGTTCGGATTCATTCACGTCGGGGCCCAATACGGGCAAACCAATCGCCTTACATTCTTCCAAAAAGAACGTGATTTTTTCAATATTACCCAACGAACTTGTCATGACCGCTGCCATGTATTCAGAGGGATAATGAGCCTTGAGGTAGGCTGTTTGATACGCTACAAAAGCGTAGCAAGTAGAGTGTGACTTGTTAAACGCATACGAAGCAAACGCTTCCCAGTCGGTCCAAACTTTGTCGAGTTTCTTTTCATCGAGGTTTTTCTTCTTTCCGCCTTCGATAAACTTACTCTTCATTTTATTCAAGACCTCAATCTGCTTTTTACCCATTGCTTTCCGCAACACGTCGGCGTCACCTTTGGTAAAGCCTGCCATTTTCTGCGAAAGAAGCATGATCTGTTCTTGATAGGTACAAATCCCGTACGTATCTGCCAAATATTCCTCCATTTCGGGCAGGTCATATTCCACTTTTTCGCGACCGTGTTTGCGGTTAATGTAGTTGGGAATGTAAGCAATTGGACCTGGGCGATAGAGGGCATTCATGGCGATTAAGTCTCCAAAACGGTCTGGTTTGAGTTCGCGCATGTATTTTTTCATCCCGTCGGATTCAAACTGAAATACGGCGTTGGTGTCCCCCCGTTGAAACAACTCATACACCTTGGGGTCGTCGAGCGGAATGTAGTCAATGTCAATTTTTACTCCATGATTGGCTTCAATCATGCGTAAGGCTTCTTTGATAATGGTGAGGTTTCGCAACCCCAAAAAGTCCATTTTAATAACGCCCGCGTCTTCAATGATTTTACCTTCGTATTGAGTAATCAACAATTCCGATTCTTTGGAGGTACTTACAGGAATCAGATTGGTCAGATCTTCAGGGGCAATGATGATACCCGCCGCGTGAATACCCACGTTGCGCACCGTACCTTCAAGTTTCTGGGCTTCTTTCAACACTTTGGCTGTGAGGTCATTGCCTTTCAGCATTTCGCGCAGTTTTTTCAGGTTTTCGACCTCATCGGGCGTAATAATTTCCGCCATTTTTTCGATAGGGACCTTAAAAACCTTATCCAAATTCATGTTGTACGTAGGCTTGTCGGGCACGAGTTTTACCACCGCATTGGCCTCTGCCAACGGCAAGTCCATGACCCGCGCTACGTCTTTGATAGACGATTTAGCCGCCATTGTACCGTACGTAATAATCTGAGCTACTTGGTTTTTGCCGTATTTTTGAACTACGTAATCAATCACTTTTTGACGGCCTTCGTCGTCGAAATCCGTATCAATATCGGGCATAGAGATACGGTCGGGATTCAGAAAGCGCTCAAAAAGCAAATCGTACTTGATAGGGTCAATATTGGTAATCCCGATGGCGTACGCTACGGCACTTCCTGCCGCCGACCCCCGACCCGGGCCAATGAGTACGCCCATCTCGCGCCCTGCTTGTATAAAGTCGGCCACGATGAGAAAGTAGCCAGGAAAACCCATGTTTTTGATGGTATTCAGCTCAAAATTGAGGCGATCTTCTACTTCGGGCGTGATTTCCTTGTACTTCTGCCGTGCACCTTCAAAGGTCCAATGCTTGAGAAATTCCCACTGATTGAGTACGTCGGCAGTGAGTTCTTTCATTCGCCCGTTGAAATCAATCATTTGCGAAATCGTATGCTTTTTGAATTCTTCGGGAATGGGGAAATTGGGCAGTAAAATATCGCGATTGAGTTTAAGAAGCTCTACTTTATCCACAATCTCCTGCGTATTGTCCAGTGATTCGGGCAAGTCGCTGAACGTTTTGAGCATTTCTTCTTTAGTCTTGAAATAAAATTCATCGTTAAAAAACGCAAAGCGAGTGCCCTTGGGCATCGGATTTTCGTCGTCAAAATCCTTATTGGTAGGGGTTGCCTGTTTGTCACCCGTATTAACACACAGCAAAATATCGTGTGCGTTGGCATCGTCTTGCTCTACGTAGTGGCTATCGTTGGAGCATATCACCTTCACGTTGAACTCTTTGGCATATTTGAGAAGGGCCTCGTTGGCGATATTTTGGTCGCGGATGCCGTGGCGTTGGATTTCGACATAATAATCTTCCCCAAACAAATCAAGCCACCACTTAAACTCTTGCCGCCCAGCTTCTTCACCTTTTTTGATGATGGCCTGCGGTACACTTGCTCCAATGCAGCAGGTGGTCGCAATAAGCCCTTTGTGGTATTTTACCAACAGTTCTTTGTCAATGCGCGGGTATTTTCCGTACATTCCTTCAATAAAACCCAACGAGCAAAGTTTAGCCAGATTGCGATAACCTTCGGCGTTTTTGGCCAGCAACAGTTGGTGACGACGTACGTCCTTTTGCTCTTTGGTAAATTGTTTTTTGTGGCGGTCTTCCACCAAATAAAACTCACAGCCCACAATGGGCTTAATACCCGTTTTGTGGCCTTCGGCTACAAATTCAAACACCCCAAACATATTACCGTGGTCGGTGATGGCAATGGCGGGCATCTCATCGGCTTTGGCTTTTTTAAACAGCTTCTTAATATCAGCCGCGCCGTCGAGTAGGGAGTATTGGGTATGGCAGTGAAGGTGGGAGAATTGCATATCAACTATGTTAAACTCTGTATCTTGGATTAGATTATAGTGCGTTGCAAACGTACATTTCTGATGTTCGCATTACAAACGCAAACTAACGAATTGCATGATTTATAGCTTCTAATTGCATAGATTAAATCTTTTTTGCAAGGTAAAGAATAATCGGGTGGGCATATTTTTCAAATATAATATCTACTTTAATCACTAAATGTGCTTCAATTTTCCCAAGTTGTATTTATAGAAAAGTATAACCTCCAGAAGGAAATCTATAATGCTGACAGGATTTTGTTATCTTGTTATTATTTTTTTGAGCCATATTTATCATTTACACTTTGGTAAAGGTTAGGGGGTACTTTGGTTGTGATTTGAGGTATTTTGGGTTGTGGACGAACCCAATCTAAGTAGCCTTTAGTCCAGGCATAAGCCAGTCCTAAGGCCAAAATTCCTACAAAAATCAGCATTTCTACCAGTGAAAACCACCCCCAAAGACCGTCAGTTTGGGTAATAAGGTTAGCTTGTCCGAAAACAGTTGCCCAAGGGAAAAGAAAAATCAACTCTACTTCAAACAGTAAAAACACGATAGCGACTACATAAAAACGGACATTGAACTGTATGTTAGCATTGCCAATAGGGTCTTCACCTGATTCGTATGTGGAGAGTTTCTCTTCGTTAGGGCGGCTCGGACGTATCAACTTTGCTAATACCAGCATGCCAATAATGAGAACAATAGCAGCGATAATAAATAGAAATATAGTACCGAATTCAGAAAGCATAAAATTGTTATCCATAGGTAATAAAGTGGGTGTAAAAATAGCAAAACCCTACTTATAAATGTTAGTAATGGATAGTAATTAATGAAGCCCCTTCATAGCAATAAATCATTTCTGTGTCTCGGTGGTGTTGCATATCAAGAACAAGGTGTGCAGGATTAGGTATTTGTGAAGTATCTATAAGTTGGAGTTATTTTGTTATTAATATTTCGTCACGAATCAGGCAGCTAATAAATTTATCCAGTAAGTTGAGGCGGCTTGTGCGGTTGGAAACTTAGTTTACAATATTGTCAGAGTTTACTGCCTGCTAATCCGAACCCGCAATAAATACTATTTGCTCAAAAATTCGTTACTTTGCTCCCAATATAATAGTTTACGGTTGGGAAAGTTTATGGTTTCCAGTTGGTGATTTACAGTTATCAACCCTAAACAGTAAACTCAAAACAGAAAATAGCAAACTTATAAAAATGGCAAACGGAATATTACAAGGTAAACGCGGCATCATTTCAGGTGCGCTTGATGAAAACTCTATCGCGTGGAAAGTCGCGATGAAAGCGAAAGCTGAAGGTGCTACATTCACACTTACCAACGCCCCCATTGCGATGCGTATGGGCGAAATTAAAAAATTGGCAACGGCTTGTGAGGCTGAAATTATTCCTGCGGATGCTACTTCGGTAGAAGAAATTGAAAATCTTTACGGCAAATCAATGGAAGTATTGGGTGGTAAGGTAGATTTCGTATTGCACTCTATCGGTATGTCGCCCAACATCCGTAAAGGCCGCGCTTATGGCGATTTGAACTACGAGTGGTTTCTGAAAAGCGTGGACGTGTCGGCGTTGTCATTTCATAAATTTTTGCAAGTTGCCGAAAAAATGGACGCCATCAACGAGTGGGGAAGTGTAGTGGCTTTGTCGTACATGGCCGCCCAACGTACCTTTCCATTTTACACCGACATGGCCGAAGCCAAAGCCATGCTCGAATCTATTGCCCGTAGCTACGGCTATCGCTATGGCAAACTCAAAAAAGTACGGGTCAATACCGTTTCACAATCACCCACCAAAACAACGGCAGGAAGCGGCATTGGTGGCTTTGATAAATTCTATGATTTCGCCGAAAAAATGGCTCCACTTGGAAATGCCTCGGCCGATTCATGTGCCGATTTCGTGACCATGATGTTCTCAGATTATACCCGCATGGTAACTATGCAAAACCTTTTCCACGAT
>JBDHXS010000413.1:0-6366 GCA_039810845.1 Runella sp.
TGATAAATAAATCTGTATCTTTGGACTAATTTTCAAGGTTTTTCCAAAAAACGAATAACCAATAACCCGTACTTTGGTACGAATATTTCCAATATGTCGGAAGAAAAAAGTATGCGCCTTAGCCAAGCGGCTCGAATACTCAACCGTAACCATGCTGCGGTAGCAAGTATTTTAGCGGCAAAAGGGTATAAGGTGGACAACAATCCCAATACTAAATTGAACGCGGAACAGCTTGAGTTTTTAGCAAGAGAATTCAGAGCTGATGCGTTGTTGGGGGGAGGCGCGCCCAAAAAAGAAGAAATAACTACGCCGCAACCGAAGTCTGATGATAGCCCTGTGCTTTATTTTCGTACATCGCCAGCCGCTGCTGTCAGTACCAAACCTGCTATGCCAGAATTCCAGCCCGAGCAAATAGGAAAAGAACCTGAACCTAATCGTGCTGAAACGTCGCCTATAGGTTTGAAAATTGTTGGGAAGATTGATTTGGATGCTCCTAAATCATATACTCCTCCGCCAGCTCCTAAGCCGCCAGTAGAGGAACCCAAACCTGTGGTACATCCTATAATAGAAGAGAAAAAAGCCAAAGCTCCCATAGTGGTGGCGCCCCCTAAAGAGGATCTTTCCATTGTACCAGTTATTCCACCAGTGGAGGCAAAGCATGTACCTACTGCTGAAGATAAGCCTGTAGAAGAACAGCCTAAGCCAGTCGTAGAGTTTCCTAAGCCAGTAGAGACACCTGCCCCACCAGTGCAGGAAGTTGTTGTTGTTGCTCCGCCAGTAGAAGAGCTACCTAAAGTAGAGGTAAAAATAGAGCCAGTCAAATCAGAGCCTACTCCACCTGTTGTAGAAACTAAACCTAATATAAGGCCTGTTTCTAAGCAAGAGCCTACTAAGCCTCAGGTAAAAGTTGAGAAGCCACAACCGTACACACCACCAGTTCAAAAAAACAAACCAGAACCACCAAAAGAAGTACCTTTAGTTGAGCCAGATGAAGAGCCTGTGTTAATTGAAGCAAAGGCTGATCCATTGAAAGGTTTGACGATTCTGGGGAAAATTGAATTACCAACTGAGCGTCGTAATACAGATGCAGGTACTAACAAAGATAAAGATAAGAAACGTAAGCGTAAACGGGTTCGTAAAGGTGAAAAAGTAACTGAGAATGCTGCTTCCAACAGAGGTCCCAGACCTGGTGATAAGCCAGCAAACGCTCCTCGTGATGGAGGTAATTCAAGACCTGTTACTCCTGCACATCCTGCTTCCAATACAACTCCAGCGGCGGGTGCTAATGCTAATACTGCCAACAACAATGCTAATGCAAAGAAACCAGCAACAAACTCTGGAGGTGGAGGCAACAATAACAAGAAAGGTGGGAATAGTCAAAGACGTGAGCGCAAAGATGAGATTACCCAAAAAGAGGTTGCAGATTCAATCAAAGCTACTAATGCTCGTTTAAGTGGAGGAACAAGGGGTAAAAACTTTGGTGCTGATAAACGTCGTGAGCGCCGTAAGGTACGTGCAGAAGCCGAGGAAGATCGTTTAATGCAAGAGCAAGAAGATGCAAAAGTACTCAAGGTGACTGAGTTTATCTCTGCCAATGAGCTTGCTTCTCTGATGGACGCTTCTGTACAAGAAGTAATATCGGTATGTTTGAGCATGGGAATGTTCGTGTCAATTAACCAGCGATTGGATGCTGAAAGTATTACCCTTATTGCCGATGAATTTGGCTTTGAAGTCGCTTTTATATCTGCCGAAGAAGAAATTCAAGCAGATGTAGTAGTAGAGGCTGATGCTGAAGAAGACCTTTTAGAACGTGCGCCTATTGTCACTATCATGGGACACGTTGACCACGGTAAAACTTCATTGCTTGACTATATTCGTCGGACAAGGGTAGCTGCTGGAGAAGCGGGAGGAATCACCCAACACATTGGAGCTTATAGTGTTAAAACTGAGGGAGGACGCCGAATAGCGTTTTTAGATACACCAGGACACGAGGCATTTACAGCGATGCGTGCGCGAGGTGCAAAAATAACCGACGTAGTTATTATTGTTATTGCGGCTGATGATTCTATCATGCCACAAACCCGAGAAGCAATCAATCACGCTCAAAATGCAAATGTCCCGATTGTATTTGCTTTTAGTAAAATAGACAAGCCGGGTGCTAATACTGAAAAGATTCGTGAAGCATTGGCAAATATGAATATCCTCGTAGAAGAATGGGGTGGGAAATACCAAACACAGGAAATCTCTTCTAAATCTGGTGTAGGTATTGCTGATTTGCTCGAAAAGGTATTGCTTGAAGCAGACTTGCTCGAACTGAAAGCCAATCCTAATCGTCGTGCTTCTGGTACAGTAATCGAAGCTTCACTCGATAAAGGTCGGGGCTATTTGGCAACTATTTTGGTACAAACAGGTACATTGAAAGTAGGGGATGTTATACTTGCTGGAGCGCATTATGGACGTGTAAAAGCGATGTTTGATGCTTCAGGCACTCGTCTAAAGGAAGCAGGGCCATCTACCCCCGTACAACTTTTGGGCTTAAATGGCGCACCTCAAGCGGGAGATAAGTTTAACGTCATGGAAAATGAGCGCGAAGCTCGTGAAATAGCTAACAAGCGTGAACAAATCATGCGTGAGCAGACGATTCGTACTCGTAAACACATTACCTTAGAAGAGATTGGTCGTCGGAAAGCAATAGGCACATTCAAAGAACTAAATATTATTGTCAAAGGCGACGTAGATGGTTCAGTGGAAGCTTTGTCAGATTCGCTTCTTAAACTTTCTACCGAAGAAGTTCAGGTCAATATTATCAATAAGGCAGTTGGGCAGATTGCGGAATCGGATGTCAATTTGGCGATAGCTTCTGATGCTATCATTGTAGGTTTTCAAGTACGCCCTTCTAACAACGCCAAAAAATTAGCTGAACAAGAGCAAATAGAAATTCGCCTATACTCTGTTATTTACGACGCCATCAATGAAGTCAAAGATGCTATGTTGGGTATGTTAGAACCAACGATGGAAGAAGTAATTGTCGGAAATGCTGAGGTACGTGAAGTATTTAAGATTAGTAAGATAGGTACAGTAGCAGGCTCTTATGTTACGGACGGTATCATCAAGAGAAATAATAAAGTGCGCGTTATTCGTGATTTCATCGTTGTACACGAAGGTGAGATTTCACAGCTAAAACGTTATAAAGATGATGTCAATGAAGTTAAATCTGGATTTGAATTTGGTTTGAGTATCAAAGGATTAAATGATATTCAGATTGGAGATATTGTCGAAAGTTTTGAAATGAAGGAGGTAAAACGAACACTTTAGACCAACTCATAGTTCTTACTAAACAGGCTTTTGGAATTTCCAAAAGCCTGTTTGATTTATGAGACTTATTTATTGTTACTCAGTTGAGCTACTTTTGAAATGGTATAGCGTCTCGTAAATTTTAATGCTAAAATGCAACAGATTGCTATAATTTTGTAAGGAATATTATATTTGTATTAGTTTTTAGCCTAACCCGTGGAAGAAATTCATTCTGATATTGCACATAGTATCCCACAACGCCCTCCATGGCGTAATGTGATGTTGCTGCTTGGCTTAGTGTTGTTGGGAATGTCGCTGGGAAATCTTCTGGCTATGGCCGCTATTATGGCATTAAGTATGCCGCAGGGGGGAGGGGAATTGGACGCTGTAGCACAAATGCTCCAAAATCCTCAGCAATATTCAAATTCTTGGTGGTATTTGATGTTATCGCATGCTATTTCTCACCCTTTTACTTTTCTGATTCCAGGAGTAATTTATTGGCGTTGGTCGGAGCAACATCGCGTTGAAGAATTTGTGCGCCGGCCGTTGCCTTCTTATTTACTTTTAGCCATTTCTCTTTTGATAATGATTGTATTTATGCCATTCAATAGTTGGATAATTGAATGGAACAGAAATCTGCATTTACCACAAGGGTTGAATCGAATTGAAGAATGGATGTTTCATAAAGAAGAAGAATTGGCTGCTATGACGCGGTTTTTGACCGATTTTAGTACTGGGACAGAGTTAGTGGTAGCTTTGATAGTAATGGCTGTTATTCCTGCTGTCGGGGAAGAAGTGCTGTTTAGAGGCATTATCCAGCGAAAAATTTTTCATAAAATTGGCGATATGCACGCTTCTATTTGGGCAACTGCAGCCTTATTTAGTGCTACTCACTTACAATTTTATGGATTTGTGCCAAGAATGCTTTTGGGGGCTATGATGGGATATATGTATGTATGGACGCGTAATTTGTGGACTCCTATTTTTGCCCATTTTGTAAACAATGCAGCCATAGTTGTGATAGTATTTTTGTCTCATCATCAGCTAATTGATTTTGATATTGAAAAACCTGATTCTTCAGTTTCGTGGATAGGTGCTTTGCTTTCGTTGGCACTAACTATCGGATTACTTCTTAACCTAAAAATGATTTCCCAACGTAGCACCTCAATTAAAAATGGTATTTGATAATTGGGAAAAAATTTTTGAAACTAGCTTTCAACACCGCGCCGAAATCGTCCGGGATTATTTAGAACAACAAGGGATTTCCGCAGTTATCATCAATAAACAAGATAGTAGTTATCATTTTGGAAAATGCGAATTGTATGTTCCATCGAAAGATGCTATCATTGCCAAAACAATCGTAGTGAATGAAATCTACTTTGAATAGCCTTTCAAATCTTCAACAACGTATTATTGCTGCCATTTTTGGTGTGGCCATTATTTTATCAGCCATTCTATACAGTGAGTGGACATTTATCCTGCTTTTCTCCGCTATCAGCATACTGACTCAATTAGAATTCTATAAACTATTAGGGCTTGATGGCAACCAACCGCTCACTTATTACGGAACTATGTGCGGTATTTTTATTAATATAATTACTTTTTTGATTGAAAAAGAAGTGGTAGGGTTTCAAAACTACTTCTTAATCAGTCCGTTAGTGACCATGATATTTTTTATTAAACTATATAAAAAACGAGATCTTAAACCTTTTCAGAATATTGCTTTCACATTTTTGGGTATTATTTATGTTGCTATTCCTTTTTCACTTTTGAGTGTGTTGGCCATGAGGGGAGGAGAGTATAATTACGAAATTGTACTTGGATGTCTATTCTTACTTTGGGCTACGGACATAGGAGCGTATTTTGCTGGTACTTATTTTGGGCGACGGAAGTTATTTGAACGAGTATCGCCCAAAAAATCGTGGGAAGGGGCTGTAGGTGGAGCGTTGTTAGCAGCAATAGTGGCATTTGTATTAGGTATTTATTTCAAGACACATCATCCATGGGAATGGTATTGCATTGGGGCTTTGATGGTAGTGTCGGGTACACTCGGAGACTTGGTTGAGTCATTATTTAAACGCAGTATCGCGATCAAAGATTCGGGTAGTACTATTCCTGGGCACGGAGGATTTTTAGACCGATTTGATGGTTTATTACTTTCTACACCCTTTATTGTGACATTTGTTAAAATTTTTTCGTAAGATATAACGTTACCTTTTGTAGGATAGACACCATTTTCGTCAATTTCATCAGTAAATCATGCAACAAAAAATTACATATAGCCTTTTTGCTTTGGTCGTAATTATGATAATTAACACCTTGGCTTCGCCAGAAATTCAAGCGCAGGGTCAAGTGAAGAGTATCATGTTTACGGGGCGAGTAGTAGGTGTAAAAGGAACGCAGACACTTGGTAAGGCCTATATTCTAATTCCCCGTGCTGGACGGGGGGTGCTTGCCGATGAAGCTGGATATTTTGCTTTGCCTGTTTTTCCTGGCGATAGTATCGTTTTTAGTTATATGGGCTACCAGCGGCAATACCACGTCATTCCCAAACGGCACATGGAAGAGTCTTACTCTGCTATTATTTTGATGAAAGAAGATGTCAAAACACTGGCTGAAGTAAAAGTTTATCCTTATGCGACTGAGGAGGAATTTAAAAAGGCGTTTATCACGATGAAACTGCCTGATGAGTTTGAACGTGATAACCTTGAAAGAAATACTCGACAAGAGTTGTTGATGCAGATGGCTGCTGCTACGCCTATGAGTGCAGCTGGCAATTACCGAAGCTTCATGGATCAGCAAATATTTGGTCGTGAAAATGCTGCCAATCGAAGTTTTACTACTGCCATGCCGTTTTTGAACCCATTTGCTTGGGCAAACTTTATTAAGTCTGTCAAAAATGGAGATTTAAAAAAGAAAGAGTACCGTGAAATTCTTAAACAAGCTCCACGCGAAAATAGTTCACGGCAGGATATTTTAATGAAAGATAATTATCTTTTTGTTGAATTTCTCTATTAAAACAATCTATTTCTAAAGAATTTATAAATGAAATAATTTCTTCTAAATTAAGTA
>JBDHXS010000414.1:0-6364 GCA_039810845.1 Runella sp.
ACCTTTGGGTCCTTCCCATACAACCCGAAATTTACGCGAAATCACATTCCTATATTCAAAAGGGCGTCGTATCAATTCACAGGGATTGGTCAATCCTCCTCGATAAAAAATCCCCATAACTACCGTTGAATAATATAAACTGTCTTTCGGATTAAAATAGCCACGTACGGGATCGGTTTCTTCGGTCAGGCTTATAGGGCGATCTGGCTCACACTTACCCAAAATCGCGGTAGCTTTCTGAGCTCCTTCTGTTTTTACAGTGGGGAGCAATTTGTTTTCACACCCCACCAGTCCCATTACACTTACCAATACACTTGCTTGCAGCCACTTGTTCATTGCTCAATTATGATAATAGTTTGTAGTACAAATATACGGTGATTTTGCCCAAATCGTTTGCTTGGCTTTAACAAGGGATAAAATTTTGGTATGCTTATTGCTCTGACTCTGAGGAGAAACCAAAAGGAAAACAGATGAAAAAAATAGTTACTATCGCTATACTGGGGCTTCTACTAGCAGGTGGAACGTATGCCCAGCGTTTTATTAGAATAAATGAAGACGACCGCCGCTTTTGGATCAATGTGGGTGCGGGACCAGGTTTTCTCAAAGCAGGGTCAGCTTATGACCTAAAACCCTTGTTTTTAACCAAAGCAGGTTTGGGCTGGCAAGTTTTTGCATCTCCCTATTACATGGCTTCCAATCGTATTAATGTAGGCTTGAAAGTCGGAGGAATTTTTCGCCCAACTTTTGAAGATGCAGAATCAAACAGCCTTATCCAGCAAAAATTTACCTCTTATGGTTTTTTATTTGCAGATTATTACCTGTCATCTCCTTATCGTATTTTGGAAAAACTCTATAAACCTCGTTTTTACATAGGCTTGAGCGCAGGGGTATCTTACATTGGAAAATTGGAAGCAAAAAATCTGGTTACCGAAAAGTACTACACTTTCAGACGTAGAAATCAGGATGCTTTTTTGAGTATAGCACCTAAATTTGGGGTTTCTTTCCGAAAAGTAAAACTGGAAATTGAACATATTGTGACTACACCTTTCAATCCAGATTTTACTTCTATCAGCATCATTAGTGCCATTCCTTTGGGAAACCCCCGATATTATTAAGTAGAAACAACAAGCAAGAGGGGTCAAAAACAACAAATTAGGTGCTTTTGACCCCTCTTGCTTGTTTACTTTAACTATTTTGTTGAGACAAAAGCTGCTCGGCAATAATATCCAGCCATCCCTGCAAATCCTGCAACAGTGCCACCTACGAATGTAACAGCTGTAAAAAGAAGTGTGGCGTTGGGAATCCGAAACAGTTCAGCAATCTTATTCGTAATAACACCTTGGGTAACAATATTCTGATACGTTGCATAACTAAGCCATAGCGTAGAAATTGCCGCAAATGCTATTCCATAAGCCCCTTTGGCTGTTTCAGATTTCCAGAAACAAAGTCCAAAACAGATGATTGGCATCAACCACCAAGGTCCAAAATATTGCGCAATTGCGCTCAGAACGATAATAAGTGTATAAACCATGATTTGTTATAGTTTAATGTTTTAATTTCACTGTTGACACTACTTTAGGATGTTTTTCATCCTTCGACTTCAAAAATACCAGCTCATTCAATTCGCCTTTGGCCCATTTATCAATCATGTTATCATAAAGTGGACTACCAGGATTTCCCGATTGGCCCCCAGGATATATGCCGTAAGCTTTAGGCCAATTTTTGTCCAACTGAACCACCATGCGCCACGAAGGCCCGTGTCCTGCATCTGTAGTGGCATTGACAATATTGGCTCCGCCACCATTGATGACATCCATTCTGGAAAATGACTTAAATAACGGCACAAGGTGTTTAATATCCGTACTTTTGGCTGTTCCCCAAGCCCAGGTAGCATGAGTCATCGGGCCATATTTTGCTGTAAGTGAGTCAATAGTTGCCTTAAACGTAGTTTTTACAATATCATCAGCCGTTTCTATTTTATTAGTAGTACGAGTATCGTCAAACCATTTAGAGGTGGGTTGTTTTTTCAACAACTCCCAAGTACGATCGCGGGTCGGTAAAGACATGGGTGTTTTTTCATCTTTTGAAGGAAAATCGTCTTCCCAAATTGCCAATCGTAATTCTCTTACTAAACGTTCAAAAATAGTGGCTCCGACTTCTGAAGGGTCATTTCTCATATTCCATTTGGCCAAAATTGGATATGCTGGATTAGCCTTAGCACTGGCATCTTGTTCCAGAATTTTGAGCAAATCAGGCAAAATTCGCCGTGCTTCGATGTTGAAATTGTCCCCCTGCATTAGCCGAAGACTATCTACGGTGGCTTTTTCCATAGCAGACAGACGCTCATTGATGCGAATACCGCGCTCACCAGGTGCAAATTTCCAACCCAAATAATAAGGATACGACCTGTCAGCAGGAAACTGATTGGCTGAGCTCACAAATCCTCGCATTGGATTTTTAACACTTGGATTGTGTTCTACTGGAATCCAAGACCGCCAATCATGTTCAGGATTAGAACCGTCCAAAATAAACTTACCCTGCTCCTTCCATTTGAGCGGAAAATGCCCTGATGAAGTAATGGCAATATCGTTTTGATTACTGGCAAATACTAAATTGAAGCCTGGTGCAGCCAAAAGACCCATTATTTTTTGGTAATCTTCGTAACTTTTGCCTCTGTTGGAAATGTAAAGCGCTTTCAAAGAATTTCCCTGTGCTACTGGCCCCACCCAAGTAAGCGCATGTCCTACTGGCAAATCTCCAAAAAACGGTTTTTGACCTTCACTGTATAAAATAGGCCCGTGATGCGTGTAAAGTACAGTATCAGTAGTCATTGTAGGTAAGCCTTTGACTTTGAATTCATTTACTTTCATTGTAACAGGCCGCCACTCATTATTGTATTTGTATTGTTTGAGGGTTTTATCTTTGAATTGAATTTGGTAAAAGTCAAAAACATCCGAACCCACGTTGGTCATTCCCCAAGCAATATCTTTATTAAAGCCTATTCCAATACCTGGCCAACCAGGTACACATACGCCATAGACGTTGACGGTGGGAGATACTAATTGCATTTGATACCAAATAGAAGGCAGTGAAAGCCCTAAATGAGGGTCATTGGCTAAGAGTGGCAAGCCAGTAGCCGTACGCGAACCATGAACCGCCCAGTTGTTGGAGCCAATCCCAGGATTTTCAGCTTCTATATCAAGTTTTGCTGCAATCGCTTCTTTCATTAACTCTGGAACTTTAGGAACGGCTACAGGTGTAAAAGCCCACTTTGTTCCTACTGGTATAATTGGCGATTCTTCAATGGGATAATCTGGAAATAAATCATTAACTACCTCTTTGCCGTATTTAGTCAGTGCATTAGACATTCGATAATCATCTGAGCGGGCATTCATATCTTTCCGCATTACCATTTCGACCAAGGCTGTTTTAAGCGGCGACCACGCTTCGGGCGTATAGCCTAAAATTTTGAACTCAATGGCCATTTCTTTGTAAGAAACCTGTTCAATATAGGCATTGACCCCTGCCGAATAGGACTCTACTATCATTTTAGAAATAGGGTCTTTCATAAACGCCTCCACCAATTTTTCAGCTCCTTCGGGTAACTGAAGTCGGCGATTGTATCGGTCAAAGTCAAGGGCTAAAGGCCCCATTACTTCACTCAGCCGCCCAGCCGCTACACGGCTGTAAAAATCCATTTGCCACAGGCGGTCGCGAGCAATGATATAGCCTTGGGCAAAATAAAGGTCTTCATCATTGTCAGCAAATACGTGTGGCACACCATTATCATCATACTCAACAGTCACTTCTCCTTTCAAGCCCGCCAATTTCATTTCGGAGGGAGGAAGCTTGAGAGGTGCGTCTGCATTTTGCCAAAAACCAGTAAAAGGACTGAAAAATGGGCCTAAGGAAGGTAATACGCCAAGGGGGCGATTGAGCAGGTATGTTAGGCCACCTGCGATGACTAGACTCAAAAACGCACGAAGATATTTCATTGAAAATAGGGAAGAAATAAAGGGTTTTGGTATTTTGTTGATAAAATATAGACTTTTATGAGTGCAAGTTAGGATAAAAAATGGATAGCCGACTATCATTTCATTGCTTTAATCCACTCACGCACCAAAGCCACGCCTTCGGTATGCGTAATTTTTCTCCCCAGTTCTGGCATCATCTCTCCTGGATCAGTAGATTCCAAGCGATATATCAAAATGGACTTCTCTGGTTGACTTGGTACAATACTAAATTCTCGTCCGCCTGAACCTCTTCCTGCTGCTACGGGTGCTTTCATAACTCCGAGTTTGGTTAAATCTGTTTCATTATGACTTAAAATTAAACCTGAAGTTTTTGCAGGGCCTTGGTTGCTATGGCAGTGCGCACAATTTATATCTAACCAAGCTCTTGCCCGAGCATCCAATGAACCCGAAGCTGGGTCGTTCCATACAGCAGCTTTTGGTACATTCTCAAGTGGTGGCAAGTCCGCCAAAATGCCAAGTTTTTGCCAGTGACTGAGTTGATTATCTACTATTTTTTGTCCATTTTCAACATAATGAAAATCTCCGTTTAGTTGCCGTGCCGATGGCCCAATCGGCATCATTTGTTCGTTTCGGTTATGGCAACCTTTACACTGATTAAGGTTAGGCATTGTGTATTGAATCGTCCGTTTCTTGCCGTCGTGATGTATCCAACTTACCTCTTTGGTTTCACCAGCTACTTCCAAATACGCATCCGATTGGTCGTCATTCCAAACATATTCAAGAGCTTTCCATCCGTTTTCTTCGTGAACCAACAAACGGGTTTCCATGATTCGCCTTTCTGCGTCGGGTTGGCGAAAATCATTGGGATAATAAAACGTTTTAATAATCACTGTTCCAACAGGAAAACTCAGGACTTCCTGTGGATTATAAGCTACTTTTTGCCCCGCAGGCAATTGGATAAATCGCAGTTTTTCGGCATAATCAGAAAAAAGTGGCGTATTAAGGCGATATGGAATCACACCTTCGGCAGGAGTTTGGTCAGCAAGTTTCCCCTTAAAAAAGCCATACTCTGAAAGGTTTTCTTTTGGAGCAAATTTAAAATTAGATGATAGCATCGTTTCGCGAAACTGAAAAGCAAAAGCTGTCATGAAAACGAAAAGGGAGAAAAATAGATTTTTCATGCTTTATCATTCTTTAGGTAGGTGAGGCAGTTTGACCTCTAATGGTTTACCATCTTCGGCTTCGCCTAGCAAATACCCAAAAGGTTTGAGGGCTTCGACCGAATCAAAAACCACTTTTACAATGGCCGTGACGGGAAGTGCTAAAATCAGGCCAGAAACCCCCCATAGTTGCCCTCCTAATATCAATACAATCATGGATGCCAATGGGTTTACACTAACTTTCGAGCCTACAATATAGGGAGTAATAAAATTCCCTTCTAAAACCTGAATAACTCCAAAAACAGCCAATACACCCACCGCATACATGGGAGAATCCAGTGCTACGAGGGCCATTAGGGCGGGTAAAATAGAACCTATCAATAAGCCGATATAAGGAATGAGGAGTAAACAGGAAGCAAAAAAACCAAAGAAAATGGCGTGTGGAACGCCAAGCAGAAGCAGGCCTGCGGAATTTAGCACACCCACAATCAGAATGACCGAAACCAGCCCTACGAGGTAGCCTTGTACAACTTCATAAATCCGTCGAATGGCTTGATCAACCCGACGTTTGTGGCGGCTATCAAACAATTTGTAAAAAAACTGACGGAAAAAGTCGCGGTAAAGCAAGAAGAAAAAGACAAACAAAGGCACAAGCGCCGCCGAAGCCAATGTCCCCGTAGTAGTAGCCACAGCTCCCGTGAGCGTGGAAGCACTATTTTTAAGGGCTTCGGTCAAATATTTACGGCCTTCAGTGAGTTGTTTGCGCCGACTCATACCAAAATTGTCTGATAAAAAATCTTGCCCTTGGTCTATCCAATAGTTAGCTTTTTTCTCCAGACGCGGTAGTTCTTCTCCAAAACTGATAATTTGGATCGAGGCCAAATAAATCAATCCTACTAATACAGCAAAAAAGATAATTTGAGCGATGGTAATGGCCAAAAGACGTGGGAAATGACAACGATCTAAAATAGAGCAAATAGGATATAGAAATAAGGAAAACAAGACTGAAAAGGTCAGAGGAACGACCGTTTCGCGGAGTACATAAAGAATATAAACGATAATGACGGAGGAAAGTAGCCAACCCGCCAAACGAATCGAAAATGGAAATGATTTTTGCATAAAATGTCAATATCAGAATAAATCTTTTAGGACGATTTAATAGATTTTTGGAACTTGGGATACAATTTCAAACAAAATCACTCAAATCTACTTAAAAACTGTAAAAAAATG
>JBDHXS010000415.1:0-6363 GCA_039810845.1 Runella sp.
CCGATTACCTCAAAACCTACTGGCTGGAATTGGTAACAGGAAGGAACGTCGAGCCGTCGGATACCATTCGGGAATATGTGGTCAACGAAGCATTGCTCAAAAAACTAAACATCAAAGACCCCAACGACATATTGGGTCATAAAATAGAAACGTACTTGTCGCCCGTAGCTGCGCCCGTGGTGGGAGTCGTCAAAGATTTTCATTTACGCTCATTACGCGAACAGATTGAACCTTGTGTGATTTCCACCCAAACTGCCCGTTATCGAAAAGTAGGCGTACGGGTTGCCGCTGTTTCTCCCTCAAAAACCCTCGACCACATTCGACAAACGTGGCAAAAAATCTACCCGAATGAGGTGTTTAGCTACGAATACCTCGATGAACAATTGGCAAAATTTTACGAAACAGAACAATTGACGGTTCGATTGGCGAGCCTTTTCTCGGTAGTTGCTATTCTTATTGGATGTTTGGGCCTGTACGGACTCGTTTTATTTGTCGTGGCTCGGCGCACCAAAGAAATTGGCGTGCGGAAGGTACTCGGAGCCTCGGTTGCAAGCATTGTACGGCTTCTTTCTATCGACTTCTTAAAACCCATTTTGGTGGCGATTGTCCTGGCTACACCTGCGGCTTGGTATTTCATGAATCAGTGGTTGGCTGATTTTGTCTATCGCATCGAAGTGAATTGGCTTATCCCCAGCTTGGCAGGATTCCTAACGGTGACGATTGCATTCCTTACCCTCAGTTTTCGCAGTACTAAAGCCGCCTTGTCCGACCCCGTTGAGGCGTTGAAGGTTGAATAGGGAAAAGGGCAAGTTTGCAAAGGGCAAAAGCAAGTGGCAAAGAATGAACCGCAAAGGGCGAAAAAGTGGGCAAGTTTGCAAGTGGCAAATTGTTAGAAAGCAAAGCATGAACCGAAAAACTCCAAACATTAAACCCTAAACCCCAAACCCCAAACAGTAAACAGACTGTCCGTTGACGTACTGGAAACTGTCCGTTTTTGGACAATTCAATGTAAACGAAGCACCGATTTTACATCAAAATCGGTGCTTCGTTTCTTGGCAAGGTATTTTATATACGGAAATAGATGAAATAACAATGACTCATGCGAAGAAGTGATTTAGGCGAATTTGAAGAAGTGGTACTATTGACCGTAGCGGTTCTTGCCCCCCATGCTTACTCGGTGTCCATTGCCGAAGAATTGGAGCAAGAAACGGGACAAACCGTCAGTACGGGGGCGGTTCATGCCGCGTTGCAGCGACTTGAACAAAAAGGCTACGTGACTTCGCTTTTGGGCGAAGCTACTGCCGAACGCGGCGGGCGGCGTAAGCGCTTGTTTACCGTGACGGCTCTGGGTGGAAGGGTGCTGAACGACGTGCGCCAAGTTCGAAATAACCTTTGGGAGCGCATTGTGCCGCAAGTGACTTTAAAATGGAGCTAATGCTGTGGCCACAATGAAAACACTAAAAAATAAAACCCCTTTTCCGAGGCTCGATGAGTTCCTGCGTCGCCTGCTCGCACCACATTTGCGAGAAGAAATCATGGGTGATTTGCACGAACGCTTCCAACGACGAACACAGCGGTTGGGTGAGTCAAACGCCCGTCAACGCTACTGGCGCGATGCCCTCACCTACGTTCGGTGGTCAAACATCAAACGGAAGCCCAATCCGTATCCAACAACCTATACATACAGCCCTGCTATGATACGTAACTATTTCAAAATCGCTTTTCGTAACCTATTGAAATACAAAGGCTACTCCTTTATCAACATCTTTGGACTCGCTACGGGCATGGCCGTGGCGATGCTGATTGGCTTGTGGGTTTGGGACGAACTGTCGTTCAATAAAAGCCACAAAAACTACGACCGTATCGCCCAAGTATGGCAGTTCGTGAATTTTGACGGGACGATTTCCTCGTACAATTCCGTCCCCATTCCAATGGCCGAAGAACTGCGCAGTAAGTACCCTGATTTTCAGGCGACCAGCCTTTCTACCTATACCCGCGACGTGATTTTGGCGGCAGGAGAAAAGAAACTAACCAAAAGCGGCAATTATGTACAGCCCGACTTTGTCGATATGATGTCTTTCAAGATGTTGGCGGGTAGCGCTGATGGATTGAAAGACATTAACAGTATTCTTCTTTCCGAATCGGTGGCCAAAGCATTTTTCGGTACCGAAAACCCACTCAATAAAACCATCAGGATGGGCAACAAAACCGACGTAAAGGTGACGGGTGTGTATGAAGATTTGCCGTATAACAGCGATTTTCGAGATGTGCTTTTTCTAGCACCTTGGGAGTTGTTTGTGGCCAACGATGCGTATGTTAAAAGAGCGTTGGACGAATGGGACGAGAATTCATTTCAGGTATTTGCGCAATTGAGAGAAGGGGCAAGTGCGGAGGCGGTTTCGGCCAAAATCAAGGATATTCGCATGAAACGCAAAGACCCGCCAGGCTACAAACCTGCCTTTTTCTTACATCCGATGGAGCAATGGCATCTATACACCGACTTTAAAGACGGGAAAAATGCGGGCGGTATTGTGTATTTTGTCTGGCTTTTTGGTGCCATTGGGGTTTTTGTTTTGTTGTTGGCCTGCATCAACTTTATGAATCTGAGCACTGCTCGCTCCGAAAAACGGGCCAAAGAGGTTGGTATTCGTAAATCGGTTGGTTCAGTACGCGGTCAATTGATTTTTCAATTTTTGAACGAGTCGTTTATGATTACCCTCATGGCATTTGTAGTAGCATTGATTTTCACCCAACTCGCTCTTCCTTATTTCAATGAAATCGCAGACAAACGTGTTTCTATTTTATGGGCTAACCCTTGGTTTTGGCTGTTTGGGTTAGGTTTTAGCGTGCTTACGGGGCTGATTGCAGGCAGTTATCCAGCGCTTTATTTGTCTTCTTTTCAGCCTATTAAGGTGCTCAAAGGGACTTTCAAGGCATCTAGGTTTGCTTCTGTTCCTCGCAAAGTGTTGGTAGTTTTTCAGTTTACGGTTTCAGTTACTTTAGTCATTGGCATCATCACTGTTTTTCGGCAGATTCAACATGCCAAAGAGCGTCCTTCGGGCTATGAGCGTAGTAGCTTGGTGGAAATCAATATGAACACGCCCGAACTTCACGGGCATTATGAAGCCTTACGGAATGATTTGCTTAATACAGGTGCTGTGGTCGAATTTGCAGAGTCGGGTGGTTCTATTACAAGTCAGTATGGAGGAACCACCAATATTTCTTGGAAAGGAAAAATGCCTAATACCCAACCTTTGCTCATGTCCAATCAAGTTACGCACGATTTTGGCAAAACAGTAGGATGGCAATTGGTACAAGGCCGTGATTTTTCAAGAAACTTCTCCACTGATTCTTCGGCTATGATTATCAACGAAGCGGCATTGAAGCTAATGGGCTTCAAAAACCCTATCGGCGAAATCGTCCGAAGTGGTAAAGAATATAAAGTAATCGGGGTCGTTAAAAATATGATTCGACAATCGCCTTTTGAGCCTGTTAACGCTGCTTTTTATACCATCAATTACAACGCAGTCAACACGATTAGCTTCAAACTTTCGCCCCAATTGGGCACAAGTAAGGCACTTGATAAAGTGGCTGGTATATTCAAAAAATACAATCCTGAAGCGCCGTTTGAGTACAGTTTTGTGGATGAAGTCTATGGCCGAAAGTTCAGCGATGAAGAACGAATCGGCAAACTCGCGGCCTTCTTTGCCCTTTTGGCGATACTAATTTCTTGTTTAGGGTTGTTTGGACTGGCCTCGTTTATTGCCGAGCAACGTATCAAAGAAATCGGCATCCGAAAAGTGTTGGGGGCTAGTGTGGTTGGGCTTTGGCAAATGCTTTCCAAAGATTTTGCTTTACTGGTTTTAATTGCTTGCTTTATCGCAGCTCCAATTTCCTACTATTTGCTCAACGATTGGCTCCAACATTATGAGTACCGTACCGAATTATCTTGGTGGATATTTGCAGCGGCAGGCTTGGGAGCCATCGCGATTGCGTTGCTGACGGTTAGTTATCAAGCCATTAAAGCTGCTTTGATGAATCCAGTAAAATCATTGAAGACGGAGTAAAACATGAAGAATCAACCACCTACATGGATTGATAAATGGCTTAATCGCTTGGTGGCCCCGCACCTACGAGAAGAAATCATGGGCGATTTACACGAGCGTTACCAATGTCGCACGCAGCGGTTGGGTGAGTCAAACGCCCGTCAACGCTACTGGCGCGATGCCCTGACGTACATTCGGTGGTCAAATATCAAGCGTCAACCAAATCCATATCCAACAACCTATACCTACAGCCCAACTATGCTACGCAACTATTTCAAAATCGCTTTACGTAACCTGTTGAAACACAAAGGTTACTCTTTCATCAACATCTCTGGTTTAGCCACTGGTATGGCCGTGGCAATGCTCATCGGTTTGTGGATGTACGATGAATTGGCTTACAACAAAAGCTACCCAAATTACGACCGCATTGCACAGGTGATGCAGCATCAGACATTTGACGGAGTGATTAACACTCAAACCGCCAATCCATACCTGATGGGTCCTGAAATCTTGGATAAGTACAGCAGTGACCGTAACGACGGACCGTTCAAGCACGTGGTACAGTCCTCGTGGACGGGAGATCACCTACTGACTTTTGAAGAGAAAAAACTGACTAAAACCGGCAACTTCTTTGAACCTGCGATTGCCGAAATGTTGAGTCTGAAAATGCTTCATGGAACGCGGTCAGGATTGAAAGACATGAATTCGATTCTTCTTTCTGAGTCGGTAGCCAAAGCGTATTTCGGTGACGCTGACCCTGTCGGGAAAATCATGAAAGTGGATAACAAACTGAATGTGAAGGTAACAGGTGTATATGCAGACTTGCCTTACAATTCCGATTTCAAGGATTTATCGTTTATTCTGACTTGGGAGTTGTACCTCGATAGCAACCCGTGGATTAAAGAAAACACCAATCCGTGGCGCAGCAATTTTACCCAAACCTACGCGCAACTGGCCGATAATGCCGACATGGCACAGGTATCTGCCAAAATCAAAAATGTAAAATTCAACAAAATCCGTCCCGAAGAAAGACCTTTCAAGCCCGTAGTTTTCCTGCATCCGATGAGCCAATGGCATTTGAATTCCGAATTTAAAAATGGCATCAATACGGGTGGGCGCATTGAATTTGTGTGGTTATTTGGCATTGTCGGCACCTTCGTACTATTGTTAGCCTGTATCAATTTTATGAATTTGAGTACGGCTCGCTCCGAAAAACGCGCCAAAGAAGTGGGTATTCGAAAAGCAGTAGGCTCGGTGCGCGGGCAGTTAATCAACCAATTTTTCAGCGAATCGCTGCTCGTAGTCGCCGTTGCTTTCGTATTATCGTTGCTATTAGTACAACTGATTTTACCTGCATTCAATGAGGTCTCCGACAAGAAAATGACCATTCTTTGGGCTAATCCTCTGTTTTGGCTTTTGGGCATCGGATTTACTTTATTGACGGGCTTGATTGCAGGCAGTTATCCAGCATTGTATCTCTCTTCTTTTCAACCCATTAAAGTGCTGAAAGGCACCTTTCAAGTAGGTCGTTTTGCGACTGTTCCTCGTAAAGTGTTGGTAGTGACTCAATTCACGGTTTCCGTCACGCTCATTATCGGAACGATTGTTATCTTTCGTCAAATTCAATATGCCAAAAGCCGTCCTATCGGTTACAGCCGCGACGGACTCCTGACAGTTCCTATTAACACACCCGACCTTGCAGGTCATTATGATGTACTGAGAAATGATATTTTGAAAACGGGAGCCGTTACTGAAATGTCAGAATCATCCAGTCCAATCACTTCCGTTTGGGCCATCAATAACGGCTATGATTGGCGCGGGAAAGACCCTTCGATTCAGGGCAATTTTGCAGCCGTATCAGTAACGCACGACTTTGGAAAAACCATCGGTTGGGAGTTTAAAGAAGGCCGTGATTTTTCAAGAGAATTTGCAACAGATTCTTCAGGGATTATTTTAAATGAAACGGCAGTCAAATTTATGGGATTGAAAAAGCCCATCGGTGAAATTGTGAAAATCAACGAAAAAGCGTTTTATGTCATAGGCGTAGTGAAAGATTTGGTGATGCAATCGCCGTATAGTCCTGTTTTCCGCACTTCCTTCGTATTGGATTATAATGACGTCGCTGTCATTAACCTCAAAATCAATCCTGCCACCAGCTCACGCGAAGCGTTGGCAAAACTTAAGGTGGTTTTCAAAAAACACAATCCTTCAGCCCCCTTTGAATATAAATTTGTGGATGATGAATACGCCCGAAAATTCAGCGATGAAGAGCGCGTCGGCAAATTGGCGACCTTCTTTGCCATTCTCGCCATTTTCA
>JBDHXS010000416.1:0-6355 GCA_039810845.1 Runella sp.
CAATGACGGTATCATGCTCGAAATCAAGTTTAATACGCCACTTTTGGAATGTATTTACGCCAAGAATGGCATCTTCTGAGAGGCCCGGCACGACATAAAATTCATCTGATAAGCGTACATCATTAATATAAAAATCAACAACAATACGTTCTTCTATTCTAAGATAATGTCCAACTGCGGCAGTTGCTACCTCAAGAGGGCGAAATAGCTTAATAGGGTTTTCTAAATCTTCGACAGCATCGGGGTTGATACAGGAAAATGTTGCTCCCGAATCAAAAAGTGTATAAAGCACTTTTTCGCCTTGTGAGCCTTCGTAATGCAATGGTAATTTAATGATTGACATAGCTTTGCTTTTTATACGTCCACGCGGGCATATTTAGCGTTGCGTTCAATAAAGTCGCGACGCGGAGCCACTTCATCGCCCATCAGCATTGAGAATAAGTGATCAGATTCTGCCGCAGATTCGATTCCTACTTGTTTCAAACTACGATGCTCAGGGTTCATGGTTGTTTCCCACAATTGTTCTGGATTCATTTCTCCCAAACCTTTGTATCGTTGGATATAAACACTATCTTCTTTTCCTCCACCAATTTCACGCACGGCTTGCTCGCGTTGTGTTTCTGTCCAGCAATAGCGTTCTTCTTTCCCTTTTTTGACCAAATACAACGGCGGTTGGGCAATGTAGATATAGCCGTTGTCAATAAGGTCTTTCATATAACGGAAGAAAAAGGTCAGAATCAAGGTGCGAATGTGGCTACCGTCCACGTCAGCATCGGTCATGATGATGATTTTGTGATAACGGAGCTTTTCCATATTTAGGGCTCGCTCGTCGCCTTCACGGCCAAAATGAACACCCAATGCCGTAATTATATTCTTGATTTCGTCGTTTTCGTAGATTTTGTATTCCTGTGCTTTTTCTACATTAAGGATTTTACCGCGTAATGGCAAAATAGCTTGATAAGCACGGTTACGCCCTTGTTTGGCTGAACCTCCTGCCGAGTCCCCTTCTACTAAGTATAATTCACAAAGAGATGGGTCGGTTTCTGAACAGTCAGCCAACTTACCTGGCAATCCACCACCGCCCAAAACGGTCTTGCGTTGTACCATTTCGCGGGCTTTGCGTGCAGCAATACGGGCTTTTGCAGCCAATATTACTTTATCAACGATGGTACGCGCTTCTTTAGGATTTTCTTGCAAGAAATTATCAAGCATTTCGCTGACCACTTGACTTACTGCCCCTGCTACATCGGAGTTACCCAATTTGGTCTTGGTTTGTCCTTCAAACTGTGGTTCAGCCACTTTGACAGAAATGACTGCAGTAAGTCCCTCACGGAAGTCATCCCCGCTGATTTCAATTTTTTCTTTGGCCAAAATCCCCGTTTTTTCCGCATAGCTTTTCAACGTACGTGTGAGAGCCATCCGAAATCCAGACACGTGTGTGCCGCCTTCTATGGTATTGATATTATTGACATACGAAACGACGTTTTCGGAGTAAGACGTATTA
Source organism: Runella sp. (assembly GCA_039810845.1). Classification (GTDB taxonomy): domain Bacteria; phylum Bacteroidota; class Bacteroidia; order Cytophagales; family Spirosomataceae; genus Runella. The sequence goes on from JBDHXS010000416.1 coordinate 1,505, forward strand.
TAAATCATCGCCACTTCTACGGGTACGGCCCCTTTGTCATTTTCCATATAAATGGGCGTAGGCATCAGTTGGTCACGTGTACTGTCCAAATACGTCACAAATTCAGTTAGACCACCTTCCGAATGAAACTCCTCATAGCGAGGTTGTCCGTTTTCATCCAAATCGCGTAAATCAGTGAGTGTAAGGCGAATTCCTTTGTTGAGAAATGAAAGTTCTCTGATTCGATTGGCAACGGTTTCGTATTTATACTCAGAAACAATAAAAATACTATCGTCAGGTAAAAAGTGAACGAAGGTGCCTGTATCCTCGGCCGTACCAATTTCCCGAACTGGGTATAGTGGTTTTCCGATGCTATATTCCTGTTCAAATATTTTTCCTTCACGATGAACTTCCACACGGAGGTATTTAGAAAGGGCATTGACGCAGGATACCCCTACACCATGCAATCCCCCTGAGACTTTATAGGTATCTTTATCAAATTTTCCCCCTGCGTGCAATACTGTCATTACGACTTCGAGGGCTGATTTTTTTTCTTTAGGATGTATTCCTGTCGGGATACCACGTCCGTTGTCTTTTACTGTAACGGAGTTGTCTGTATTGATTACTACTTGGATTAAATCACAATGCCCCGCTAGTGCCTCATCAATTGAGTTATCAACCACCTCCCAAATCAAGTGGTGAAGACCTTTAACGCCAATGTCACCTATGTACATGGCGGGACGCTTTCTAACTGCTTCTAAACCTTCAAGAACTTGGATGTTTTCGGCTGAATAATTACTTCTGTCAATTTGCTCGGGAATTTCAAGTGTTTCAGTTGCCATATTTTGGAATTGGTAACGAATAGGGTACTTATTTCTGGAAAATTTTTTATTTTTTTAACGCGTAAAGTTACGTTTTTTTAGCTAAAAATCCTAAAATTTAACCATTTAAGGCAAGTGGTAAGTTTGTAGGGGTTGGTTGTTGATTCCAAACAATAAATAAGCCCCGACAGTTAGTTCAAAACGCCTCTCTCTATCTACTTTTAGGGCTGATTTTACCTCTTATTTCATGTATTGAAATTGTTGTTTTTCCACAGCTGCAGAAAAAGTATCTTAAGGTGTACATTCATCAACAGGGGCTTTCACTTTCATAGATATAGTTGTCTGCAAACCATCCACTACTAAAGTAATAAGTTAAAACAGGTTAATTAATTCCGAGTTCTACTGGTAGCGATTGTAGCAATTCAAAATCAGATTTTGGCAATTCTTTACTGAGCTTCAGTACATCGGCCATGTCCACTTGTTGATTTTTCATTTTTCGGCTAATGTATTTTTTCAAAAAGGCTGTCAAGCGGTTATCGGGGTCGTAAGGCTCGCCCGAGCCAAGGTTTTCGAGCCATTTTTCGGCTTTTTCCAGATATACTTGCGCCTCCTTTAGTTTCTTGTTTTTAGCCAATTCTGCTGCGTATCTAATGTTGAGTTCGCGGTACAATTTATGCGCTCCCGAAGCCCCTTCGTTGGGCAAAATAGTTAGCGAATTTAGTACCTCAAGGGCTTCTTTGTAGCGCCCAGCCTGCTTCAATAGTTCTGCTCGCTGTTGTCCCAAAATATAGATTTCGTGTTCGGGCAAATCAGAGGTTTCTACTTTTTTGGTTTTTAGGTACTTGGCCAACTTTTCCTCGTTGATGCGAATGGCCTTTTTCAACTCTCCGTTGGCCGCATAAAACTCAGCCAGACGCTTCACCACACGCCAACTTTTGGGGTCGATTTCGTAGGCTTTTTCGAGGGCTTTTAACACCTCTTCCTTGTTGTCTTTCAGCAACTCTGCTTTTAGAAGGCAGTAAGGTGCATATTTAATTTCAGGCTCTCCTACCCGTAAAATATTTTTAGCATCCACTTGTTTCAAGGCTAAGGCTGCCAAAAAGAAATAGTAGCTCCCCATTTCTGATGCATTTTTATCGGAAGATGACAACGCATTCAAAAACAACCCAGTATCCCCATCTCTAAAAGGAAAAACTCTTTCGGGTGACATTTTTAACGCTTCCATTTGATATTGCTTGCCATCTTTAGAAAGTTGTGACATCAACTCTGACTTCCACAAAAGTACCATTACTTCTTTGGGAGCATATTCAAGCACTTGTAATCCTTCTTCAAACAACCGCAGTTTGTTGTACCAAAGCGCGATTTCGAGGTATGTTTCGTGCGGCAATTCGCTATTAATCAGGCCACTAAATGCTTTTTTGTCGTCTTCTCCATTGGTTATCAACGTATTTTCAAAACGGGCAAAATGATTTAAAGGGTCTTTGAAGAGCAGTTCTTTGATTAATTTTAACGCATGAGCGTTTTTGCCACGCTTTCGGGCAACCACAATTTCCAATTGAAGGGCATCAAAATTGGTTGAATTTGCCTCAATGGCTTGTTGCACAAATTCATCGGCCTTTGCCCATTCTCCGTTACGAATCGCCCTTATCGCAAGCTGAGTCAAAGCAGGCGAACGGTAAGCTGAATGTAACGAAGCTACGCCAAAATAATCCAACGAACCCGCCATGTTCCACTCCATCATGCCTTGAAGATAATTTGCTTTGGGATGATAAGCATTGACAGCTAAGGCTTGTTTTATTAACGGTAAAGCATGTCCTTGCCACCCTATTTTAAAATTCAAATAGAGTTCGCCTAAATCGGCCAAAGCATCTACGTGGTATTTATTTTTTTCAATTACTTTTTTTAAATACGTTGCCGCTTCCTCGTACTTTCGCTGATTAGCCAAGTCTTTTGCCTGCGTATATAACCCATACTCCGAATTCCAATCAAATTCTTTTGGAGCAGCCAGAGGTCTTCGAGTAGCGGTTGGTTTTCCGTCTGCAATAAGTTCATCGCCTATCTCTATCGCCAATTTCTCCACCTCGCCCGACCAGCGTATAGAATCACGAACCGTTTCTAAGGGCTTTAATTGAAGCAGTCTTTTAACGGGTACATCACGGGTAAAAGGCACCGACATCGTAAGGGTATCGTTGAGCGGACTAATGGCACAGGCATCCCATTTCAACCACCCATTTTGTAGGCGAAGGTTCAAGGCAATTTCGGGGGTTGCATGGGTCAAACCACGGGTATGTTTCACTGGAAACCAGTATTCCGTCCAACTATCGTGGGTGTAGGGCATAAAAGAGACGTGCTTGAAGGGACTGTACATACTACCCTCAGCCGCCTGATTAAACAACCTTCCCGACTGAAGCTCAACGTATTGACCGTCGTTGTCCGTCAATAATTTTTCCCAAATCATCCCCTCGCGCGACAGTCCCCAAATCCAGATTTTTTTGCCAAGTTTCTCGTGATAAGGTGAATAACGGGTAAAACCCATGTTGTCGTCGTGCCAAAAACCACCGTAAAAGTCGGTTTTTTTACCCAAAACGTGGTAAGACTTGTACGTACCAAAGTTGTTTTGTTCATAAAAATTAAGGTTTCTTCCCAACGAATCTTTTGGCCATAAGCCCACTTCACCGTCATGACCAATGTAATTTGTCCCAGGAAATACAAATTCTAAGTTTCCCGCCGCTTTAAAGCCCGCATTCATCCAATGGTAATAACTTGTTTCAAAAGCCGTAGCGTTGTACCAGTGCGACTTGGTCGTAAAATAGGCTTTGTCTTTGGGCAAGTTCACCTCCACCATCCAGCGCGTTCGTGCCGACCAATCCCATGCCCCTAAAAAACAGCTCACACTTCCGTCGGCATTGGTTCGCGTAAAATAATCAACAGGCGCCGATACCGTAGGCGCGTGGCCAATGTCGCCAAAATTGATTTCAATCCCGCCCGACGTCCACGCGCCCCGCATGGCCACATCTCGGAATTTGACGACGTGATTGAAGTAAATGAAAGGGAAGTTGGTGGATTTTTCGTACGCGCCCCAAATTTTACCCCCGATTTCGGGCGTGATATAAACTTTGATGTAGTCGTTTTCGAGTTCAATAAATTTCCAATCCTTCATCACGGGCTTGTCGGTATAGCCATCGTAGCGAAAATAAGGATAAATACGCCCAGGTTTAGGCACGGGGTCTGGATCCGAAAAAGGATAGGTGGTAAGCGTTTGGGTGGTTTCTCTAACAGTAGCGTTTTGAGCCGTTGAAGCTTGGAACAATCCCAACATCAGGCCGATAAGTAACCATTGTTTGGGGGCTAAAAAAGGGAGCGGACTCATGGGTTTGTGTGAAGTTAGTGGATAATGCAAGATAAAGTTTTGGCTTGGTTTGTACTGCTTTTTTGAGTAAAATTGTCAAAAAAAGAACACGCTATGGTTGTGATTGCCACCAAACGACGTCCAAAAATTCGGAAAATACCCGCCCACTTGGTCTATGAAGAGCTCGACGGACAAGCCTTGCCTTATCGTGGTTATTTGGAAGTATTATCAGGAAAAAAAACATTGGAAGAAATCATGGGCAGCAGTTCTTTACAGGCCGTGTTGGTCTATTTAATCGGTCTTTATATTGGGATTCGTATCAATCGAAAAAAATATTTAGTTGCCTCCAATGAGTCTGGCTTGCACGTGAGTTCAGGCAGTAATTTAGCCAACGATATTGCTATTTTTGAAAAAGATAAAATAACATTGTCCGACAAATACTTCGATGTAGCCCCCAAAATAGTGATTGAAGTGGACATTAAAGTAGCTCTCGAAGAAACGGGGCTGGCAAACGACTTTGATTATGTGTTGAACAAATCGCAGAAAATGCTTGATTTTGGGGTTGAAAAAGTCATTTGGATTACAACCCACACCAAGAAAATCTTTGTCATTACGCCCAATGCCCCTTGGTATCTGGTCAACTTTGAGGAAAACATCCCCTTGATGGAAGATTGCACCCTGAATCTTGCCCAACTGCTTCGT
>JBDHXS010000417.1:0-6339 GCA_039810845.1 Runella sp.
ACTTTGTGTATATCCGCTTGTTAGGCTGATGCCTATCACTATGCAGCTTAAGATAGATTTTCTCATTGGTTAGTAGTTTGTGATTAGGAAAAATTTTAAGCAATTTATAAAAAAACGAGCTGGGATGTTCGATATTCGCGGTTCAAATTCAGAAACTGATGCAAAAACTTCTTTTTATAGATCGTGACGGAACGATTATTGTAGAACCCCCCATCGATTTTCAGGTAGATTCGTTAGAAAAATTGGCCTTTTTGCCTAAATCTATTTCCAACCTTCGCCGTTTGGCTGAAGAGACCGATTATGGTTTTGTGATGGTAACCAACCAGGATGGGCTGGGGACAAGTTCTTTTCCAGAGGATACCTTTTGGCCTGCTCAAAACAAAATGCTTCAAACGTTGGAAGGTGAAGGGGTTCATTTTCAGGCTATTCACATTGACCGCAGTTTTCCGCATGAAAATGCGCCCACGCGCAAGCCTGGAACAGCACTTTTGACCGAATATTTCAACGGAGCTTACGATTTAGCCAACAGTTATGTAATTGGCGACCGTCTGACGGATGTTCAACTGGCAGTTAATTTGGGTTCTAAAGCAATTTTTATTGCCAAAGAGTGGCCTACGGGCATTGCGCATGAATTGCTGGATGCTATTTCTTTGGTAAGCACCGATTGGGATGAAATCTATGAACACCTACGACTTCCTGCTCGTGTAGCGACAGTGGAACGAAACACCAAAGAAACTCAAATTAAAATCGAACTCAATCTTGATGGGAATGGGCATTCGGAAATGCACACGGGATTGGGTTTTTTTGACCACATGCTCGATCAATTGGCCAAACATTCAGGGGCTGATTTGAAAATCCACGTGGTGGGCGATCTGCACATTGATGAACATCACACCATTGAAGATACAGCGCTGGCGTTGGGCGAAGCGTATCGTAAAGCAATTGGAGATAAACGAGGTATCAGCCGATATGGATTTTTACTGCCGATGGATGAAGCATTGGCACAAGTTGCCATTGATTTTTCTGGGCGCCCGTGGTTGGTATGGGATGCAGAATTTAAGCGGGAGAAAATCGGTGAAATGCCAACAGAGATGTTTTATCACTTTTTTAAGTCGTTTGCCGACACAGCCCAATGCAATCTAAACATCAAATGCGAAGGTAGCAATGAACATCATAAGATTGAAGCTATTTTTAAGGGATGGGCTAAAGCCATTAAAATGGCCGTAAAACGTGATTTGAAAGCATTGGATGTATTGCCTTCGACCAAAGGGGTATTATAAGAATCCAAAATAGAAATTGCCTCGCATAAATTAGCAAAAAAAATGCCCTTTTTTTGTGTCCGAACGCCTAATGCTGTTACTTTTGCACTATCTTTCAATAAGAGTCATTCAAAACCAAAAGATTAACAAAATGGACTTAAGAACAATTGGTACACTTATATTTTATGTCGTATTACTGGGGGTTTCTTTTTGGGTGGGAAGCCTTTTGGAACGTAACGAACGCAAGTACAAAAAATATTTCAAAGAAGATTAATAATTCATAGTCAATTACTTGACTATTGAAATTTGAAAAAGCGAGCCTTTGGAACTGCCCAATAGCTCGCGTTTTTTATATTCAGAAATTCTAAACCTCATAGTTATCATGGACATCAAAGGAAGAGTGATTCAATTATTGGCCTTACAAACGGGTGAAGGCAAAAATGGTACTTGGAAAAAACAGGATTTTGTTATTGAAACTGATGGACAATACCCTAAAAAGGTGTGTATTTCAGCTTGGGGCGATAAAATCAACGAAAGTGCGTTGCAAGTAGGTAATGAAGTAAATATTTCGTTTGATGTAGAAAGCCGTGAGTACAATGGACGTTGGTACACTGACTTGAAAGCGTGGAAAATAGAAGCCCTTGGTGCTACAGCTAACGAACCACCTTCTTATTCTGCTCCAAGTTCGCGCCCAGCTGCTGTTACGACACTACCGTCGTCGTTGCAAGCAAGCGAAGACGATAATTTGCCGTTTTAAGGAAATTGTTTTTTGTCAAATTTGTCATGCTGAAAGCATCTGCGTTTTCGTATGTTACGCCGCTTTCAGATGCTTGCAGCATGACAATCCATCATCTTCAAATACACCCCATTGGTCCATCCAAAGCCGTCTTGATTGGGGTATTCGCCCCCTTGGGCCGATAGTTCATCGGTAAGGACATTGTATTTTTCCATCATTTTGCCCGTTTTTTTGTAATATACCTCGTTGTTTGAGGTCCAGTTTTGGATAACTTGCTGCGCCAATTCATGAAATGCGTAATTTTTAAGCCCTTGGTAGGCAATCCATTGCAAAGGAGCCCAGCCATTGGGAGCATCCCACTGCTGGGGGGTAAAGTTAAGGGTGGTTAATAAACCGTTTTTTTGTAAAAATTTATCTTTCAACATTTCTGCTACTTTTTGCGCTTGCTCGGTACTACAAATGTTGAAAAACAAGGCAAAAGCTGCTGCCAAAGTGTAGCTGTTTTTAGGTTTATGGCTTTTCCAATCGTAATCGAAATAAAATCCTAACGATTCGTTCCAACAATAGTTTTGAATGGCTTTTTGTCGTTGGTTTGCTCTTTCAAGATAGCGATTTGCCTCTATATGATTTCCTTGCAGTTGGTGAGCGTGCTGGAGATTTTTTTCAAGATTCCAAAGCAAACAATTGAGGTCAACGGGGATAATATCGGTCGTGTGGATGGTGGTCATATTTTTACCATCCTTAAACCATCGACTGCTGAAATCCCAGCCTGATTCTGCCGCTGCCCGCACGTGCCGATATATGTCTTCGGGTAGCTGGTCGGTAATATGTTCAGCCAATTCTACATCTTCTTTATAAGCTTCTGGTCGGGGCAAGGGAATATCGTCCCAATACCGATTTAGAATACTGCCGTCGGGCATTTTGACCAATCGTAGAGTTGAAGAATTCACTTCATCTTGTCCGCGCATCCAAAAACTATACTCTTTTTCCAGTTGAGGAAGATATGTTTTCCAAACAATTTCTCCTTTGATTTTGGCTAATAAGCTGATCATCAAGGAAAAAAAAGGAGGCTGAGAGCGTCCCAGATAGTAGGTGCGGTTTCCGTTAGGAATAAAACCAATTCTGTCAATCAAATAGGCAAAGTTGTTGACCATACTTTCAACAAGATCAAAACGTTGTGATGTTTGCAGACCCAATAGGGTAAAGTAAGAATCCCAGTAATAAATCTCTCTAAATCGCCCTCCTGGTATTACATAAGGGTAGGGGAGAGGTATCAAGGTTCCTCCAGTATCTTCGGGCTGGTGCGTTAGTACATCCCACAAATCTTCGATGTGCAGCCGAATAGGTTTGTTTAGGTCACTTTGGTAACCTGTAGGTTTTTCGGCAGGAAGTATGAAATGATTTTCTACAAAAACATGAATGTCAAAATCACTACATTTTTGTTGCTTTTGGTAGTCTTCCAGAATTTCATTTAGCGAGCCTTTGGCAACAGCATCTGTAAAGGTTTTAGAATCTGAAAACAGCGCACTTTGCTGAACATCTTGGTACAGCGATTGGAAGTTTTCTACCAATGCAAAATCTAATTTTTGGGCTTCTGCTAAAGTCATTTTTACGATACTTTTAAAATAAATCACACAAAGACGCAGCGATGCAAACACGCATTTAATGTCCTCCTAATCCACTGATTTCGACGGCTGCATTTTTTCCTTGTAAGCGACTGAAAAAGAACAAGGCAACCACCAATATTCCAATGGGAATCAACGAGAAGTAAAAAGCCGTTTGACCTCCGTAGTGTTCAAATATATAGCCAGTTATGAGTGAACCTGTCGTTCCCCCCAAAGCCGAAAATATGACAATCAGCCCCGACATCAAACCATGTTGTTTGATAGATAATGAACTTAAAATGAGTGAGTTAATGGCAGGGTAGATAGGTGCTAAAAAGAGCCCAATCATAGGGAAAATAAAGGCTGCTACAGGAGCATCGCTCCAACCCGTTATAGCGGCTGTATTTGCATTTTGAGCCAAGGGAAGGGCTACTAAAACTAATCCAGCAGAAATCACCAAACAACCAATGAGTACTGTGAGCCAATTTAATTTCTTCAACAAGACCCCTGCCAAAAAACGCCCTAGAGCTGTGGCTATCGCCAACAAACTCGCCATTTGAATACTCAACGCAGCAGGTAGATGAAGTACTTTGTTGTTGAAGGTCGGCAGCCAACTCATGATACTTTGTTCAATCAGTACATAGATAAAAGCACAAATCACGAATACAAGCACCAAAGGAAGAATAATAAGTCGAAACATTTCGGCAAAATCTTCAAAAAAGGGCTTAGCAGTATCAGTTTTCAGGGATGATTCATCGAGCGAAGTAGTTAGCAGTAAGACAAAAGCTATTAAAGCAATTCCTCCCAAAACGTAATATACATTGAGCCAAGCAGTTGGAGTAGAGTCATCCATAAAACCACTGAAAATAAAGTAGCCTGTTAGAATTCCAATCATAAAAAATGACTCTATAAAATTCATCAAACTAATGTGTTCTTTTTTGTTGGCAGTAACCAGACCTATTGTTCCATAAACGGAAACTTTAATCAGAGCAAATCCTGCTCCAGCTATGGCAAAAAGCACTTTAGTCATTCCAAATGAGTGGATTGTTGGCATCAATAAACAAATCAGGGCATTGAATCCCAAAGCTATCAACATAGCATTTTTATATCCTAAGCGGTTGATGTAAGAGGCTACTAAAAATGACACTATCGCAATACTCAAATCTTTGAATGCCTCTAAAATAGAGGCCGAAGTTTCGGTGACACCGTAGGTGCGTTGGACTTGTAGAATCACCGTTCCGACGCTATTGAGTAGAATCGCAAATACGAAGTAGTTGAGAAAGATTGAGAGTTTAACTTTCCAATAAGATTGCATTGGGGAGAGAATGGTTAAAGTTAAGGATAAAAGGAAGGGGACTAATAGACCTAATTTGCAAAATTGAGAGAAGCGGGTTGAAGCCCGCTTCTCTATCATCATAGGAAAGTGAGATAAAGCCAAGTACAATTTTTTCACAACAAAGTTCAAGTTTTATTTGTTTAAAAAGTAGACTTGTATTGTGTATTTATTATCCTATATTAAGATATTTATACTTATTTTTGCCAAAAATAGCTTAACACAGGTAATGAAAACCGAATTTGAGGTAGTTCAGCCCGACGAAGGGAGTTCTTTTAGGATTATTCACAATATTGTTTTACCCGAACTTTTTCGCTGGCAGTACCACTATCATCCAGAGTACGAAATTGTTTGTGTTTTAGAAGGATCAGGGAGGCGACATGTGGGCAATCATATTAGCCGATATGAGGAAGGAGACTTAGTTTTTATGGGACCTAACCTTCCTCATTCGGGTTTTGGACAGGAGGCAACGGGAGACCAGCACGAAGAGATCGTGGTGCAATTAAAAGAAGACTTATGGGGAGAGCATTTTTTGGAAATGCCCGAAATGAATTCTATTAAAACGTTGTTTATAAGTTCGCGTCAAGGAATTTGTTTTCATGGAGAAACCAAAATACGTGTTAAACGACGACTTAAAAAACTGCTTACACTTTCTCCGTTTGAGCGGTTAATGGAGTTGATTCAAATTCTGCACCTTTTAGCCAATACCAAAGAATACAGTCTTCTCAATAGGGAAGGGCTAAAAATGGAGTTTAATTCAAAAGATGAAGCACGTCTCAATCGTATCTTAAAATATGTAGAAGAAAATTATCAGAAACCCATTGATATTCAGGAGGCTGCATCTGTGGCTCATTTGGCTGTACCTTCGTTTTGTCATTATTTTAAAAGAATGATGAAAGCTACTTTTACTGATTTTGTGAACCAATACCGTGTCAATCAAGCCTGTCGATTTCTTGCTACTGATAAAAGCATCACTGATATCAGTTTTGAAAGTGGTTTTGGCAATGTAGCCTATTTCAACCGTGTTTTTAAAGCCCAGAAACAACAAAGCCCTTCGGCTTACCGAAAGGCTTTGAAGCCCCCTACCTCCCGATAGGGGAATTGTTTACTGTAAACTATTTCGTTGTATAATTAGGGGCTTCTTTAGCAATGTGAATATCGTGCGGATGACTTTCTTTCATCCCTGCTGCGCTAATGCGAACAAATTGCGCTTGCTGCAAGCGCTCAATATTAGCAGCACCACAGTAGCCCATTCCCGCTTTGAGACCACCTACAAGTTGGTAAATAATCTCGGCTACTTTGCCTTTGTAAGGTACACGTCCTACGATTCCTTCGGGAACAAGTTTTTTGATGTCGTCTTCGGCATCTTGAAAATAACGGTCTTTGGAGCCATCTTCCATTGCTTCT